>JAYVRF010000001.1:0-40994 GCA_043756925.1 Arcicella sp.
AACCATTATTATCAGAAAAATTTCCTCTGTTTATCACAAAAACACCCGCATCATACGGTTGAGAAGGCTCTGGTTCAGAAGTTTTACTACAAGAATTAAGCCCTAAGATTAAAAAACCTGCGGCTAACGAACGTGCATAAATAGTATTAAACTGCATTGTTGTATTGATTTATATGAATGAAAATATTGAATTTTTATTGTTTAAAAACATTTCCAGAAAACACCAAGCCCAAAGAAAAACTACGCCCTGGCATCGCATTTTTTCTAACACTGGGATAAACCGTATCCGTCAAATTATTAACTTGAAAAATAAGATTACTTTGAATTTTACCGAAATGAATTTTGCCCGAAACCGTACTATTTACGATAAAATATGACGGAAATGGTCGTCCCGAATGGTCGAAAGTGACGAAGCGTTCGGAGTTATAAAGCCCTTGAATATTCAATGACCAATCGCCTCTGCCTACATATGCCGTTCCCGTGAGCGTATGCAGGGGAACGTAAATTAATTGCTTACCAATAATATCGACGGCGTAAACATCATAAACTTTTTGCTGAGAAGCGTCGGTGTAAGCATAAGTAGCCGAAATACCCGCTAACATTTTATCTTTCAAATATTTAGTACTGCCCGATATTTCAAAACCTTGACTCAATACTTGCTGTAGGTTCTCTACTCGGTAGCCTTTATCGGGATTCCAATACGTCCAATTATCAATTAAATTATGATAGACATTTATGCCCAAAGATGTACTAATATTTGTCGAGACAACTTGTTTCCAATTCGCTCCAATTTCCTTGTTTAGTCCGCTTTCAGGCTGAATATTCGGATTACCCAATACTTTCCAATAGCGTTCATTCAGCGTGGGTAAACGATAACTTTTGGCAATATTTCCCGTAAGTTTAATTTGTGTTTTTTTGTCAGAAATTACCGCATATTCTAAACCAAAAGAGGGCGTGAACGGAGCAACATAACGAGTAGAAAATGCTTGACGAAGATTAAGCGAAGTAGTTAATTTTTGGGTAAATTGTTGGCGTAACAAAGCAAAAATATCTTGTCGGCTTTCAGTGATTGAGCCACCACCGTATCCATCAACTTTGGCGACGTAATGCGCCAATTCTCCGCCAATTCTTAGAGAAGTTTGTTGGAAGGAATCTTTCTTTTTTATGGAAAATTCGTGTTCAGTACGAACAATGTATCTATCTGTTTCAGAATGACTTGGTTTAGAAAAATCGCCCGTTCCGTAATCCAAAATATCTTTGACAAAGCCTGCTTTTACGTTTGTGTTGCCAAATTGATATGCCGATAAAATACGGTAGGCTTTGCTTTGCGTAATTTCCCGAAAAGCAATTATGTCGGGCTGAATCGCCAGTTTATTATCCGTCAACCAGATATTTAAAGAAAATGTATTTCCATTCTTTTTCTTCAAATATAAATCTTGAATGAGTCCTTTTTGGGCAGTTTCTGATGGCTCGATGGGATAAGTTTTACCTACATTATCAATTCGTTCGGTTGCATTGAAATGATTATTGTATTGACTTGCATACAACAGCGTTTTCCCCGAAAATTGTAAGCCTAATTTACTAATTTTCACAAATCTAAAACCCGTTTGCCCATTATAATTATCAAAACTTCCGTACTGACCGCCAACAGTAAAATTTGCCCCTTTTTGTTTCCACTTAGGTACTGAACTTAATAAAATACTTCCACCAACCGCATCCGTACCAACGCAACTGGCAGCAGAACCGTATTGAATGGACATTTCGTCAAAGCCTAAAACGGGTACGGTAGAAAAATCCGTTTGTCCCGCCATTGGACTATTAATGTTTACGCCATTCCAAAGCACCGCTGTGTGCATCGCCGAAGTTCCACGAAAAGAAATACTCGTTAATTGTCCAGAACCATAACTTTTTAAAGCAATTGGCGATTGAAATTGTAAAAAATCGGCTAAGGTTTGGAATTGAAATCTGGCTAAAGTGGCTGAATCTATTTTCTGCACTTTTAAACCCGCCATGAAGTGTTCTGAAGTAAAACCCCTAACTTTTACTTCATCAATTTGTTTATTTGCAATCTCTTGGGCGTACCCAAACAAGGGTAAAACCAAACCCAATAACGAAAATAAAATTCGAAAACGTACAAAATACACGACAAGAGACATAACAAAATTCGTTAAGCCTTGACCAACGGAAGTTCCGCTGAGATTGACCAAGAAAATTTAAAAGAGAATTCTAACGCTCGATCATGTTCATCTTCCGTAAACAAAAATCAAGAATGATTTGATGGCAGGTCTCCTGACTCGTTTTATCATTACCTAAACCTTCCCGATTTCAGATTTCAGTTATCAGTTGCCAGTCATCAGAAATTATCTCTGTTTACTGTTTACCGTTTACTGCCAGCTGTTTCCAGTGGTTATTGAAGAGTGGTAATGACTTTATAAAACTTACAGTTGCGGGGACAGTACCGGCTTTTACCGATTTCCCTATTAAGCATTAAATTTGAATGATTTCAAACATAAAGCACCATAAACTGATGTAAAGGTAGGGGAATTATTTAAAGATTAGAAATATACTAACAGACTTTCATAAAAACTTAACACGAAAAATTTTTTTGAGTAAAACCTTATTCATACATTCGTTGTCAATAAGGTAATATTCTCTTAACAATAAATTAATATTAACAATGAAATCAGATAACAAAAGCCTCGCAAATGAAATATCGGCCGCTATTTTAGGCAAACTGCACGGATTGAATGCCAAAAGTGCTAAGAAATTAGTGAAAGCCGTTGATGACTGTTCAAAAGACATCGTGAAAAAATTCGCTAAGTTGCAGAAAGACGAAGAGCAAGAGCAAGAAAAAGACGCTATAAAAGCAACAAAAAAGTTAGTGGCAAAGGCGAAAAAAGTTTCAAAAGCCAAAGAAAAAGCGGCTGAAAAAGCGGCAATGAGTGCTAAAATTGCTATCGTTACCAACGACAAAACTCTGTCATCGAAACCAGTAACTGCACCAAAAGCAACGCCAGCAACACCTGCGAAAAAGCCAGTGGTAAAAGCAAAACCAGTTACAAAACCAGTTGTAACAAAAGTTGAGCCAACGAATGAGTCACAATAATTACCGATTATCAAGATATAAAGAGCGTTTGTCAAAAATCTAAATCATTTTTGACAAACGCTCTTTGTTTTGTGTAAGAAACTACAAACAAACCGAAACAATAAACTATGTCAAATATCTTAGAAGCTCATCACGTTGTTAAACGCTATGCCGAACATACTGCCTTGAATGATGTCAGTATCGAAGTAGCACAAGGCTCAATTTTTGGTTTATTGGGTCCCAACGGTGCGGGTAAAACTTCCCTTATCCGAATCATTAATCAAATCACGGCACCCGACGAAGGGGTCATTATTCTCAACGGTGAACGATTGCAACCCAAACATATTGAAGACATCGGCTATTTGCCCGAAGAACGTGGACTTTACAAAAAAATGAAAGTCGGTGAGCAACTTTTATATCTTGCTCAATTAAAAGGCATGAAAAAAGCCGATGCTCTCGAAAAGTTGAAACGTTGGTTCATCAAATTTGACATCAAAGATTGGTGGGATAAAAACGTGGAAGACCTTTCTAAAGGGATGCAACAGAAAACCCAATTCATCGCCACGATAGTTCATGAGCCTAAATTGATAATTTTAGATGAACCGTTTTCTGGATTTGACCCAATTAATGCTAATTTACTGAAAGACGAAATTTTGGAATTGAAAGCACGTGGAACAACCATCATTTTTTCAACTCACAGAATGGAATCCGTCGAAGAATTATGTGATAATATTGCCTTGATAAACAAAGCAAAAGTGGTATTATACGGAGGGAAAAAAGAGGTTAAAAATCGTTTCAAAGATAATTCATATACGATACAATTCACGGGAAATTTACCGAGTGAAAGTGGTATTTTTGAAGTATTGAATACGCAACGATTAGAGGATGGTATCTTACAGGCACATATTCGTAATATGCAAGAAACGTCTGTAAATCAGTTGATTAGCAATATAATCCAGCACGTTGAATTAAAATCTTTCAACGAAAATATCCCTTCTTTCAACGAAATATTTATTAAAGTTGTGGGTGGAGAGGCGAATGACCTATTATAGATTAAAGATTGAATATATGGTTTTGAGATGAACTTTTCTACTCTAAAACTTCTACATCTTTTTAACTTTTCAACTTTATAACTTACAGAATCATGAACAAAATATTACTAATTATACAAAGAGAATACGTTACAAGAGTACGTAAAAAGTCCTTCTGGATTGCCTCAATTCTTGTCCCATTTTTGATTGCGGGGGTGTACGCCATTCCCATTTATTTGGCGATAAATTCCAATGACACCAAGGTCGTTGAAATTGTGGACGAAAGCGGTTTATTCAAAGATAAAATCAAATCTGAGGAGGAAATTACTTATAGATTTATTAACAGACCATTTGAAGAAGCGAAAAAAGGCTTGCTGAAAAGTGATGCTGATATTTTGGTAAACATTCCCAAAGATATTTTATTGAATTCTGACGGTATAAAAATGGTTGGAAAAAAAACCATTGGTTTTGGTACGCAACGAGACATAGAAGGCTCTATCCAAGCGGAATTACGTAATGTTAAACTCAAAAATGCCAACATCGATTTGAAGATTTTGGAGGATAATAAGGTTAAAGTTAGTTCTGATACTTTCACTTTACAAGAAGATGGACAAGAACAAAGTAGTAGTTCGACAGGAGCCATGATTTTGGCAGGAATCTTCGGTTTTGTGTTGTATATGTCAGCTTTTTTATACGGTTCGCAAGTAATGAATGGCGTTATTGAAGAGAAGAGTAATCGTATTATTGAAGTAATGATTTCGTCCGTAAGACCCTTCCAGTTGATGATGGGCAAGATTATTGGTGTTGGATTGGTTGGACTTACCCAGTTTTTATTGTGGGGCGTTTTGACTTTCGCAGCCTCATCGGCAACCACAGCTTTGATGTCTGGAAAGATGGAAGAAAAAGTGCAAGCCATGCAAAAAAGTGGTGCTGAAAAAGAAGAAGTTGAGAAATTGAAGAAAGAAATTGGTGCTAAAAATCCATTATCAGCCATTTCGCAGACAGTAGAAAATGTTTCTCTGGCAAAATTAATTATCTGCTTCTTTTTGTTTTACATCGGAGGATATTTAATTTACAGTTCACTTTTTGCTGCGGTTGGTTCTGCGGTTGAAAATGCCTCGGAAGCCCAACAATTCTTACTGCCCGTTACGATTCCAATATTAGTTTCCTTCTTTTTAGCACAGGCTATTATCCAGGATCCAGACAGTAATTTAGCATTTTGGGCTTCCATGTTTCCATTGACTTCACCGATTGATATGATGGTGAGAATACCCTTTGGCGTTCCGAATTGGCAAATTGCTTTATCTTTTGGTTTGCTTGTTTTAGGTTTTATGGGAACTACTTGGTTGGCTGGTAAGGTTTACAGAGTAGGCATCTTGATGTACGGAAAAAAGCCAAGTTGGAAAGAGATTACAAAATGGGTGTTTTACAAGGGTTAAAAATCGAGCAAGATTAAATCGCACATAAAAGCACGGATACTATTAAATTGAGTCCTCAAATATTATGGAGAATAACGTTATTTTAGCTTTACTTTGGATTGGTTACGGGATTGTGCATTCTGTCTTGGCATCTGAAACAGTAAAAAAAGTATTTCCTACAAAATATTATCGCCTGCTTTACAATATGATTGCAGTTGTTTTACTGGTTCCGATATTGTATTTCCAACTTACGACAGAATCAAAAAGACTAATGCAAGACTCAATTTTCAACCAGTTTTTAGGTGGAATTATGATGTCTGCAGGAATTTTCATGATGTACATTTCCATCAAAGGATATGCTTCAAAAGAATTTTTAGGACTTGATTTTGACCATAAAGAACCATTTGGACTCAAAACGGATGGTCTTTCGGAGTTTATTCGCCATCCCTTATACACAGGAACTTTATTGTTTTTTTGGGGAACTTTTGGATTTTTTGCAACTGAAACTTACTTTACAACTGCCTTATTTGTAACAATTTACGTTAGAATTGGCATTTATTTTGAAGAGAAAAAATTGGTGAGAACATTCGGTAAAGAGTATGAAAAATATCAGAAAAATGTGCCAATGTTGATTCCGAAGTTGTAAAAAGAGTTGTTTGGGTCACTCAGACAGGGTCGCTCAGACAGTTTTACCTAACAAGGAATCTTATCAACTCTCAATTGATGTCTGCCACTTTCAAATTCAGTTTCCAAAAAAACGTTGGTAATTTCAATGGCTTCCTCCAAAGTCACAAAACGGGCGGGAATGCACAAAACATTTGCATCGTTGTGCAAGCGAATTAGAGCTGAAACTTCCGTATTCCAAGCTAATCCTGCACGAATTTTTTGATGTTTATTGGCAGTAATTGCTACACCATTGGCACTTCCACACAATAGAATTCCAAATCTAAACTCCTGATTTTCAACGGATAAGGATACTGGATGAGCAAAATCTGCGTAATCGCACGAAGCAGTGCTGAAAGGTCCAAAATCTTTGACTTCGTAACCTTCGGCGTTCAATAATTTTATCAGTTCTGATTTATACTCAAACCCTGCATGGTCGCCTCCAATGGCTATTTTTTTTGCTGTTTCCATAATATTTATTGAGTATTTGTAATTATTAAACGATTTTTTCTGTTATTTAATGCCGTTATAAACAGTAATTAACAATTAGATTTTCAAATGTCTAATTATTAGATTTTTATGAAAATTCAAAAGGTTGTTTAAATTGTACTGATTATTTATAACGAAGTTACGGACAAAATATAGATGTTGGATTATGAGAATTCAACAAATCAAAATTCAACAATTATTAATTATGACAGATAGAGAAAGCGTACGGTTATTAAGCGACGACGAAAAAATTAAAAAAGCATTCAATGACCATACTTGGTCGGAGATACATTCGGAAGAATCTTGGAGGATTTTCAAAGTGATGGCTGAATTTGTGGAGGGCATTGATAAATTGGCTAAAATTGGTCCTTGCGTTTCTATTTTTGGGTCGGCAAGAACAAAACCAGACAATCCATATTATTTGATGGCAGAAGAAATTGCCGCAAAATTGGTTCGTCATGGCTACGGTGTAATCACGGGCGGAGGTCCAGGAATTATGGAAGCGGGCAATAAAGGAGCAAAATTACAAGGCGGAAAATCAGTAGGGTTGAACATTGATTTACCCTTTGAACAGAAGCCAAATGATTATATAGACAGAGATAAAAGCATTGATTTCGATTACTTCTTTGTCCGTAAAGTGATGTTTGTAAAATATTCGCAGGGTTTTATCATTATGCCTGGGGGCTTTGGAACATTAGACGAAATGTTTGAATCCTTAACCCTAATGCAAACCAAAAAAATTGCCCGTTTTCCAGTGGTTCTGGTGGGTAAAAGTTATTGGGGAGGCTTGTTCGAGTGGGTAAAAACCACCATGCTCGAACAAGGATATATCGGAGCTGACGATTTGAATTTAGTGGCTTTGGTGGACACGCCAACCGAAGCAGTGAAAGTGATTGACGATTTTTATGCGAGATATTTATTAAAGCCAAATTTTTAAGGTTTTTAAATTTATTCTAACAACTGCTGATGAATTTTCTTAGGAATTAACATCAGCGGTTATTTTTTACATACCAAAACAAACCAAGTAATCCCAATAAAATAATAATTCCTAAATAAATCCAGCTATTACTCAAAGAAACTGCCTCCGCATTTCCCACAAGCACCGCAGCCGCCCAAAAAGTAGGTAATTGTTTCTCACCCGATTGACTCTGTAAGAACTCAATTTTAGCTTTTTGTAAGGAAATATCTTTGGGATAACCTTTGGATAAGTACCTATAAAACAACTCATTAAGTGTATAAGTTGATTGATTTTCAACACTCCAAAGTGTGGTTAATATGGCGGGAATTCCCAAAGCGGCAAAACCTCTGGAAAGGCTCAAAATTCCTTCACCTTTTGCGTTTTTCCCGACGGCAGTTTTGCAAGCAGAAAGCACCAAAAGTTGTGTCTTGAAACGTTCAAAAGCGTTTAATTCTGATAATTTTAAGACAGAGTCCGCAAAATAAATCATCGGTTCTTGATCGGTGCTGTCTGCCTGTGCGTGGGTGTACAAGTGAACAATTTTGTAATTTTTAGCATAGCTCAAAAAGGTATTTTTTGTAGCTTCTTTTGTGGAAAATTTCTTCCCAAAAACAAAGTTTGAAGCCACTTCAGAAAGTGAAATATCTGAACCCGATAAACTGGTTTGATTCAAATCTTTATCATAATTCACGGGCGACATTCCCATAAATTTATGACTGAAAGAAAAAGAATTTTCACCCAAATTTTTCAGTAAAAATTGTACGGAATAGGTGTAAGAAATGGCATAATCATTCAGTAGATATTCGGCTCTTTTGGATGATTTACTTAATGCTTCAAAGGGAAGAAAATAGCCATCTTGGGTAATAATCAGTCTTCCTTTTGGAACGTTCAAATACCTAAAAATCTGTTGATATATCTGATTACTGACCAATAAAAAATCTTGAAAATTTTGATTAATTTTCTGATTATCAGCACAATAATTCAAAAACTGTTTTGCATTTCTTGAATACTCCAACAAAGGAATTTTCTGTAAATCTATTTTATCCGAAGAAATAATCATGGCGTAAATGGCATCATCACCCATGAAATATGCTAAGACAGTTTGGTCTTTAGCAAGATATTTTTTAACCTTCTCCAAAGACACCAAAGTTGTATCATATTTGTACTTAAAATAAATCGAATTTTTGGTTTCTAAACCCTTAATAAATTGCTCATGTTTGCTTTGTTGTTCCAATAATTGCCTTTGAAAAACGGTATAATTTTTTGAGTTATTAGCCTCCAAAGCAATCTTTTTGTTAAGTTCAGAAACGTTTTGTTGGAAACTTTTTTCTTGGGCTAAATCAGTGGCAGAAAGTTGTTGATTGGCACTCAGTCCGTTGAGTTGGTCGTTTAATAAAACGGCTTTACTTTTCTCAAAAAAATAAAAGGCTTTTTCATAATCTTTCAACAAAAAACAAGTCTCAATTGCTTGTACATAGAGGTGATGCGTTTTATTTCGCCAATAGAGTTTTGACTGCGTACCAGTATGCTCAAAACGCATCAAATCAATCAATCTATCGGCAGAAAGGTAAGTATTGAGCGCAATTTTGAGATTTTCTTTTTGTTTGGTGGTTTGATAATATTCCAACCAAGTGTCGGCTTTATCCGTAAGGGTTGTTAGATAATACGTTTTGAAGTCGGCTACTTTTAAATTGGTTACCGTTGGATTATCGAAAGAATTTTTTGACTTAAAGCCAATTGGAGCGGCTGAAAGGGCTTTTTGATAATTTTCAAAGGCTCTTGGGTAATCTTTTTTCATCCAGTAGGTGGCAGCAATATCGTCTAAAAAAAGGACTTTCACATAAGGGTGTTTCATCAATTGTAATCCTTGATGATAGTATTTTAAGGCATTATCATAATCTTTCAGATAATAATAAGTCAAGCCGATGTCCACAAAACTCACGGCATAACTGTATTCATTCTTGGAATTTGCGTATAATTTTTGAGCTTTTTTGTAAAAACTAATAGCTTTCAAAAGTTCTCCTTCTTTTGAAGCAAGTTGTGCTAACCAATAATACACGTATGGTAAAGAGACCGAATTCACGGATAAACTAATTTTAAGAGCATCATCTAAATCTATTTTTGCTTCTTTTAACCTCCCAATAATAATAAGTGCTTTGGCTCTCTCAGATAGGCATAGAATGGTTAATGAATCATGCAACTTTTTAGCAAATTGAATGCCAATATTAGCTTGAATGATGGCTTTTTCAAAATCACCCATTTTAGTAAGAATACTGGCTTTTCGAGAATATATTTGAGGAATAAGGCTTGATTTATCTTGAAAAAGCATTGCTGCCGAAATACCTCGGTCGCAAAAATAAAGTGCTTTCTGATAATTGCCTTGTGCATCAGTGATTTTATCTGACAGTATGTAATTATCCACCAGATAAGCTCTATTGATATTTAATTGTGGATGATAATTTAGTTTTATTGCCTCTTTGATAATTGAATCAGCCTGTGCATACTCTTGAAGAGTCCAAAAGTTATCCGCTATTATATGCAAAAGTCGTGTATAAGTAGAATCTCGAACATTACATTTTTGACAGATATCTTTAAGTTTAATTAGCCCAGATTGGTTATTAGGTTTCGTTGATATTTTATGCAAAATGTTCCAGATTTCTTTTGAAGTTGGGCAGTCCGCAAAGCACAAATAGCTTGAAATTATCAAAAGCCAAAAAAGTAAAAATATCTTTTTCATTATTGCTTAAATTGAGATAAATATTGCGTAAGTCTCTCAATTTAAGACTTTTATTAATAATGAAAGTTAAAATTCTAATATTTATTTATATTTCCGCCAACTGAAATAGACCCTAAATAACCACTTTTTGAAAACCCAGATGGATGTAAAAACAGATAGTTAATAATTTCTGCTGTCACGTAGGGAGCAGCGTAAGAAGTTCCAACATCAAAGACTGTTCCCATGTTGCCCATATTATCAGGAATGGGGTGCCTACAATCTTTATCAGTTTTTACCGTTAAATCAATTTTTTTGCCCGAACCTGACTTATTCTGACATACGGAGTCATTTTTGCTCGTTACCGTAATCACGTAGTTTCCCAGTTCCGAATGATCCGCATAACAAGCTGGATAATAAGGATTTAAGTCAATGTCCTTTTTTTCGTTTCCTGCTGAACAAACTACAACCATGTTTGCTGATTTCGCACGTCTTAGAACCTCATCAAAAACAGGGATTGACTCTTTGACAGATGCTCCCCAACTGGCATTCACAATTTTCATATTATGTTTCATGGCGTAAATAACCGCACATAAATTATCATAAAGATTTCCAATTTTATCCTTGTTAAAAGTTTTTAGTGGCACCAATTTAATTTTTTCAGAAGACGTATTCTTGACAATGATTCGAGCGATTTTCGTTCCATGATTTACTGAATCTATTACTTCCGTATTGTTTCTGATGAAATTATAATTCAAAGAAGATTCTATTTTAGAGCTAATGAAAGGTTCATAACCCAAAGACCTGTAAGATTGCTTTTCATTACCGCCAAAATTAATCCCTGAATCAATTATGCCAACCAAAAATGAACCTCCACCATTACCAAACTGTGGTTCTTGTGGAACTGATTTAAAAAAATGGGTTGGGTCAAGATATAATTTTTCAGATATTGCCCCATTAGGTGGACCCATTGCCACCCCTCCACCATCAGGGTTTAGCGTTGTGTTAATCAAATGTAAATCTGGTCCAGAAAGTAGTAATAAATCATCGTCACAATCACAAGTTTTTGCGTTGTCTCTCACCACATTCACAGCATCCGAAATTTTGAAGACATCAAATATTCTACTAAAAAAACCTTTTTCTGACTTACCTTCTTCACCGGTTCTATTTGTAATTTCTTCAATATTCTTTCTGCCAATGATAATTTGCCATTTCCAATAATTCTCTAAATCCTTTTCAACGCTTTTGATGGCTTCAGCTTGCCTTTCTTGGGCAGAATCCTTACCAACCAGTAATACAATCTTACGATTTCTAAGTATGTATCCCGAGCCTTTCACGTACACATACGTCGCTTTATAATTTGCATCTTGTTGCATTATGGTATCTAACTCAGTGATTAAAGGCAAATCCTTGGTTTGTTCCTCACCCACAAGTTTGGGCTCAGTCCCCAGCGAAAAATAAAAGAAAAGTGCAAACAATCCCAATAGGATTAACAGAAAAATTAGTAGTCGTTTCATAATGGTTTGATTAAAGGGTTTGAATGATAAAACAGTTTTGAATTTAGTCGTAATTTTTTGAAAGACGGTAAACATCCATCAAGATATGCTTTTAACTAAAGCAGAAATAAATTACCCACTAATACTTATTTAACGGTTAATGTTCCATGTTTTTTACTCCGTATTAATTCATTCCGTACCTTTGCCGAAAATTAAAATTGGTTCAAGCCTCATGACTTGAACCAACCAGAGCCTCCGAGCTCAACGAACCCAAAAAATAGCATAATTTCACAAATGGAAAAAATTAAAGTTGCCAACCCCGTCGTCGAACTTGATGGCGATGAAATGACTCGAATTATCTGGAAATTTATTAAGGATAAATTAATCGTTCCCTATTTGGACGTGGATATTAAATACTACGACTTAGGAATGGAATACCGTGACGAGACCAACGACCAAGTGACGATTGATGCCGCCGAGGCAATCAAAAAGTATGGCGTCGGTATCAAATGTGCCACCATTACGCCCGATGAAGCTCGTGTGAAAGAGTTTAATTTGAAGCAAATGTGGAAGTCTCCAAACGGAACAATCCGTAATATTCTTGATGGTACTGTTTTTCGTGAGCCAATCGTTTGTCAGAATGTGCCACGTTTGGTAACCAATTGGGATTCGCCAATCATCGTGGGTCGTCATGCTTTTGGTGACCAATACAAAGCAACCGATTTCGTCGTAAAAGGACCTGGTAAATTAACCATGAAATTTGAAGGCGAAGACGGAACAATCCAAGAATTTGAGGTTTATAACTTCAAATCGGGCGGTGTTGCGATGGGAATGTATAACGTAGATGAATCCATTCGTGGATTTGCTCGTGCATGTCTGAACATGGGAATTACCAAGGTTTGGCCCGTATATTTATCGACAAAAAATACCATCTTGAAAAAATACGATGGACGTTTTAAAGATATTTTCCAAGAAATTTTTGAGGCTGAATTTGCTGCAAAATACAAAGAATTAGGAATCACTTACGAACACCGTTTGATTGACGACATGGTGGCATCTGCCATGAAGTGGAACGGTAAATTTATTTGGGCGTGTAAGAACTACGACGGCGACGTTCAGTCAGATTCTGTTGCACAAGGATTTGGTTCATTAGGATTGATGACTTCGGTTTTGGTAACACCAGACGGAAGGGTTATGGAAGCAGAAGCGGCTCACGGAACGGTTACACGCCATTTCAGAGACCATCAAGCGGGAAAACCAACGTCAACAAATCCAATCGCATCAATTTTTGCGTGGACTCGTGGATTAGAATTCCGTGGTAAATTAGACGGAAATCAAGCCCTTATTGACTTCTGCCAAACGTTAGAAAGAGTTTGTGTTGAAACCGTTGAGTCAGGAAAAATGACCAAAGATTTAGCCATTTGTGTTCACGGAAATAAAGTTATTTTGGGCGAGCATTACCTAAATACTCAGGACTTCTTGGATGCCATTGATGAGAATTTGAAGGCGGCTTTGGCGTAGGTTTCGATGCGACCGTCGCTCGGTTCGATGTTCGTTTAAAAGTATAAAACCCCATAAGATTTTGAATCTTGTGGGGTTTTTATTTTACGTTAATTCAGACAAGTTGCCGAGATGATTTATACTGAAATCAATGATAATATCACCAATCTTAATCTCAAAATTTTCTAAAATAGGTTTCGATAGAATTACTCAAAAAACTTATCAAACATTTTAATAAATCGCTGAAAGATAAGTGGTTGAGTTAATTCGATACATAAATATTTAAAAATCATCTGGCATGAAAATTTAAGGATAAAGTAAAATCATACTATTCGCATAATCTTTAAATCAATATAAAATGGAAGCGATACAAAAAGCATATATCGAAAACAAGCCAACTACCACCCAAAACATCGGCAGGTTTTTATTAGGTAGTTTTCTGACCTACACTGGCATCGGTCATTTAACATTTTTAAAAAAGGAGTTCTTAGCCCAAGTGCCACCGTGGCTTCCTGTTGAACCTGATACCGTAGTTTTATTGTCGGGAATTGCAGAAATTGGCTTAGGACTATCATTACTTTTAGCTTTAAAACAACGTAAAGAAGTTGGTTGGGCAACGGCAGCATTTTTTTTGGCGATTTTCCCTGGAAATATCGCTCAATTGGTTGAACATAAAGATGCTTTTGGATTGAACTCTGACACCGCTCGTTGGCTTAGACTTCCGATGCAACCCGCTTTGATTGCTTTGGCTTTATGGTCAACGGGGGCATGGCAATCGTGGAGGAAAAATAGAGGAATTCCTCAGTAAATATCACAAAAAGCCAATCATAAACATTATGACTGGCTTTTTATGAAAATAGGAAAACCCTACGGATACATAATCGAAACGGCTTCTCTATCTTTTGTTGAAAGTCCAGTTCTTTGTACTGTAAAAGATGAACCGTCTTTTTTTACAATCGTAGGCAATCCATTACTCGAAAAAGAAGTTGAGCCATACAACATAATTGAACCAAAATCTAATCCTCCACTTGTTTCGTTTCCATCGTTACCTAATGCAGTATATGTTTTAAAATTATTTTCATAACCCGCTGTGATGTTGGCAAAATTTACCGTTATATACGTATCTCTATCTTTGCGAGTTTGCTCGTGCCAAAGCCCCACGGCATGACCAATTTCGTGAATGGTATTACCCGTTGAGCAGCCCGTTGCTAAGTTAATATATTGTTGTCCACCCACTTTTCCAACGCTCGATGAACAACCCGTTCCCGTTCTGAAAGTAATGTAATTGGTCTGATTCGTTCTCGCCACAAATTGAAGCGAAGTATTGGTTCTCCAATGATTAATGGCATCCGTAACCCTTGCTTGATTGGTCAAGGCAGCATCAATTTTATAGTAAACCGTTTTACCAGTCCAACGACTTGATGAGGCAGTTCGGTAAGTTCCCTCAGTTCTCAGTCCATTATCAATTTGAGAAGGCTCAATAATGATGTCTCCATCCATGATTTTTTCGCCATTAATGGTCTGATAATCAACTTCTTGATCCATAAAATTAGCTTTATCCCAATCTCCTTTTTGATTAGGATAAGCCTCCTCGACCTGAAAATTCTCAGCAAGTGCCGGATTAGCAACTTCAATGCCTGCATTTTGGCAAGAAGTAAATAAAATTGTTATGGCGGTTGCGATAAAACCACATTTTATAATAAAATTTTTCATATATTAAATATCATTAAATTGTGAGATTATAAAACTAATGCTAATTTTTAATATAAGAAAAGAAGAATATTAATTTTAAGCGAAATATTTATTACACGGCTTTATGAGTATCTTCTGCCAGCATTAAAATTTGACTAATTGAAAATAATGAGCAATTTTAGACTGTTGTGACTTTTGGGTTGCCATAAATTTACATTTCGTTATAATCACAATTGTATTAAAACTGAAATAGTTATCTTCGTTTCATAAACCAATTATCTACTATTTATGCTAATTCCAATCCAAAAAACAACCAACGAAGTCAAAAACTTTGTTTTCAGTCCTTACTTTGGTGATGGACTTCGGATAACTTTTGGCGTTGTTTTTCCGAGTATAATTCTTGCCCAATTCAATCTACTTCAAATCGGAATCACTGTTTCTTTGGGTGCTTTGTGTGCAAGCATCGTGGATTCACCCGGACCTATCACCCACCGACGTAACGCCATGTTTTTTACCATCGGAATCGTAACGGTTGTGTCGTTATTGACGGCACTTTGCAACTTCTCCGTGTATCTTCTTAGCATATTAATAACAGGGCTAACCTTCTTATTTTCAATGCTTTATGTCTATGGAACAAGGGCAGCATCCATCGGAATTGCGGCATTATTGATTATGACTTTGGGTATTGGAGACATTCGACCATTACCCGAAATCTTTTTATATTCTCTCGAAATTCTCTTGGGAGGTTTGTGGTATATTGCTTTGAGTTTGTCGCTCCATCGCATCATGCCTTATCTTCAAGTAAGGATGAATTTGGGAGAATCCCTGATTGAAATAGCTGATTTTATGCGAATTAAAGCGGGTTTTTATCAGGAAGGAATGGATTATGAAGCGAATTATAAGAAGTTAATCGAAGCCCAAATAACGGTTAATGAAAAAATTGATGCCGTGCGAGAACAACTGTTTAAAAGTCGTGAAATTGTGCAGGAGAATACGCAAGAGGGACGTTTTTTATTAGTAATTTTTGTGGATATGGTGGATTTATATGAACAAATTATGTCCACTTTTTATAATTACCAAAACCTTCATAAACAGTTCGATAAAACAGGAATTCTAACCGATTTTGAAAATACGCTTAACCTTTTAGCTGAACAAATTGAAGAAATTGGAGCTTCGTTAAAAGACGGGACAAACCCTAACCTTTTGCTCAAAATACCAAGAAAAATAAAGGATTTGAAATTAGAAATTGAGGCGCTCGTTGACTTGAAAGAAAAACCAGGTTCGACGGTAATTTTTTCAAATATTGGTTTACAGGCTTTAAAAAATATTGAAGTCAATGTTGAAAATATCTATCTAAGAATCAAGAAGATACGTGAATATTTTAAGGAGAAAAAATTAAAAACCTTAGTTAAAAATGATATAAAAATTGCTTCATTTATTTCTCATCAATTATATGAACTTGACAATTTTACGGATAATTTAAACCTAAAATCCGAGAATTTTAGGCACGCACTTCGTATTTCGAGTATGATGTTGGCGGGTTTTATCATTGCACAATCGTTCAATTTTTTGCATAGTAATTGGATACTTTTGACGATTATTGTTATCATGAAACCTGCGTACAGTCTCACCAAAGAGCGTAATCTTGATCGTTTGATTGGCACTATTTCAGGGGCATTTATTGGAATGTTAATTCTTAATTACGTCACTGATAATCGCTTACTTTTTGCCATTTTGTTGGTTTGTATGTTGGGAACGTACAGTTTCCAACGTAAAACCTATCTCGTAAGTGTCGTTTTTATGACTCCTTTTATCTTGATACTTTTTGATTTTTTGGGCATGGGAAGCAGTGCTTTATTCATTGAACGGGTCTATGATACGCTCATCGGTGGCGGACTTGCTTTTATTGGAAGTTATATTCTGCTGCCAAATTGGGAACGTGAAAAACTCAAAAAAATCTTAATTGAGATGTTGGAGGCTAATTTAGCGTATTATCATCAAGTTTCTCAAATGTATTTTGGGGTAAAATACGATAGAGTCCCTTATAAAATTATTAGGAAAGAAGTCTTTGTGAGAAGTGCAAATTTAGCCTCTGGATTTCAGCGAATGTATTCCGAACCTAAACACAAACAGTTGAGTATTAATGAAGTACATAAATTTTCGGTGATGAATCATCTGCTGTCGTCTTATGTTGTCACGCTTGCTTTATATGCGAGTGAACATTTTGAAGAACTTCCAGAATTTAACGAGTTGAAAGCTATTGCTCAACAAACGGAAACGATGCTAAAAGAAGCGATTAAAATTCTCGAAAAAAGTGAATTCGTGGTAAATGAAAACATTCAAATTTTGAAACTTAAAGCACACCAAGAGCTTGACGAAGAAAGTAAAATTGTGATTCCCGACCAGTTTATGAACATTCAAAAAGCAGCTTTTGATATTTGTAAAATTTCAGAACGGATTTTACTGTAACTAAAAATGAATATTTAAAATTTACGTAAAACTACCTTTTACTCGTTCATTAATTATATAATTGCTTTCATGGATTTATTTGAACATATTTTGAAACGCAATATTGCCTAAATATCTTAATGTTTTCAATTTAATGAATCAATTATCCGCCGCCCAGAGCTCGATGTTTGGCGACGTTGCTCCTGTGCAAAAATTATACGATTTGATAGATAGATATGAGCAGTTTAATGTCTATGTGGATGATGCTCACGGTATGAGTTGGGCGGGTGAAAATGGGCGTGGGTATTTCCTGAGTCAGGTGTCTTATTTTCACGATAAATTGTGCTTAATTACGTCATTTTGCAAAGGTTTTGGCACAAATGGAGCTACGATGGTTTTTGCCAATGAAGCTCAAAAATCCATGATAAAATACATTGGTTCAACCTTGATTTTTCAGGTCCTCTTGCTCCTGCATCTTTGGCAGCGTGTATTGCTTCGGCAGATATACATTTAAGCGAAGAAATTAATTTCAGACAAGAAGCATTACACGGAAAAATGCAATTTTTTGTAGATAAATCGAATGAGTTAAATCTTACTTTGGTACGTCAAGATTTGAGTCTGATGTGTTTTATTGGGACGGGTTCAAATCCACATCACAGTATTGACATTGCCCATGATTTGCAGAAAAATGGATTTTTCGTAAATGCCTCAACTTTTCCAATTGTACCGATGAAAAATGCAGGATTACGCATCACTTTGACCATAAATTGTGAAGAAGAAACGTTAAATAGCCTCTTACTATCCATCAAAAATCGAATGGACGAAAGAGAAACAAACACCGAAGAAGTGATGAAAGTATTTTAGTATAAAACGTTGGCGGAGGTTTTGTAGCTGAATAAAATTTACAAAAAAGGCTGAACACCCTAAATGTTCAGCCTTTTTTATACCCCAAATTTGCCAAAGCCAAAAAGCAAGGTTAATTTTAGCTATTCAAAGAAATAAGAACCAACACAATAATGAAAAATAACTGGACAAGAGAAGAAGTTGAAGCAATTTATAATTTGCCTTTCATGGAATTGGTTTATCGTGCCGCAACCGTCCATCGTCAGTATAATGACCCACAGGAGGTTCAAATAAGCACTTTATTGTCTATTAAAACGGGAGGATGTCCAGAGGATTGCTCGTATTGTTCACAGGCGGCACGCTATCATACGGACGTAAAAGTGCAGAAACTCATGGAAACGCCCGAAGTCTTGGCAGCGGCTCAACGAGCGAAAGATGCGGGTTCTTCTCGTTTTTGTATGGGAGCAGCCTGGCGTGAAGTTCGTGATAATAAAGATTTTGATAAGGTTTTGGATATGGTGAAGGGCGTAAATGAAATGGGTTTGGAAGTATGTTGCACCCTCGGAATGTTGTCAGAATCGCAGGCTGAAAAGTTGAAAAATGCGGGTTTATACGCCTACAATCACAACATTGATACCAGCGAAGAAAACTACCAAGATGTAATTTCAACTCGTACTTTTGCTGATCGTTTAAACACGATTGATAACGTCCGTAAAGCAAAGTTATCGGTTTGTTCGGGTGGAATTATTGGTTTAGGTGAGGGAGATGCTGACCGTATGGGAATGTTAAAAACGCTTGCAAATATGCCACAACATCCTGATTCTGTGCCAATTAACAACCTTGTACCCATCAAAGGAACACCACTCGGCGAGCAAGAACCTGCCACAATTTGGGATATGGTCAGAACGATTGCTACGGCAAGAATCTTGATGCCAAAATCAATGGTGAGACTTTCGGCGGGGCGTTTAGATATGTCTTACGAAGGGCAAACGCTGTGTTTTATGGCAGGTGCAAATTCCATTTTCTCGGGTGATGTGCTTTTAACAACGCCCAATCCTGCGGTATCAAATGATAAAGAATTATTCCAAATCCTAAGCATTAAACCCCGTGAGGCTTTTAAAGAGAAAAAACAACAAGTGGAATTAAATTTTATTCCGAGTGTGGTAGGGGCGATGGAAGAGGTTTTGAATTAGTAATTTTTTTTATTTCAACAACTCGACAATCGGAACGCCGACTGTTCAAACTTCAACAATCATAAAAATGGCATTACAAAAAGGCGGTAAAGCCCCAGATTTTAAACTCTACAGCTCTGATAAACAAGAAGTTAGCCTTTCGGACTACAAAGGTAAAAATGTAGTTGTTTTATTTTTTCCATTAGCCTTCACGGGTACTTGCACGACTGAATTGTGCGAAATGAGAGATAATATTTCGATATATTCAAACCTCAATGCGGAGATTTTGGGTATTTCGGTAGATTCATTATTTACCTTAAAAAGATATAAGGCAGAGCAAAATTTGCCTTTCAATTTGCTTTCAGATTTTAATAAAGAAACGTCTGCGGCTTATGGTTCATTGTACGAAAACTTTGTTCTGGGCATGAAAGGTGTGTCAAAACGTTCCGCTTTTGTGGTGGATGCTCAGGGAATAATTCAGTATGCCGAAGTGCTTGAAAGTGCAGGAGATTTGCCAAATTTCGAGGCAGTTCAAAATGCTTTGAAAAGCCTGTAACAAATTGCTTTTTTTCATGTTGATATTGTATCTAAAATTTATCAACATGAAAAATCTTTTATTCCTATCTGTCTTTTTGTCAATTTCGACAAACATTTTCTCGCAAAATTTAACCCTCCCCAATTTCAATCAAGAACGCCTTGATTTGAACCGAAAAGGCATGGTTGTTTTGGGTTCATGGGCGGGAGTAAACATGATTACGAATGGTATTTTGTTGTCCAATTCATCAGGAAGTAATAAATATTTCCATCAAATGAATGTTTATTGGAACGTAGTGAACGGTGCTTTGGCAGGTTTGGGCGTGTTGGGAGCTAAGAAAATGCAAAGAAATTTAAGTGCTTTTCAGTCTTTGGAAGAGCAAAGTAGTACCGAAAAAACTTTTTTAATAAATACTGGATTGGATGTCGCTTATGTAATGACGGGCGTATATTTACTCGAAAAAAGTAAAAACTCAATTGATAACCAAGATATGTTAAAAGGCTACGGACAGTCAGTCATTTTGCAAGGTGGATTTCTTTTGCTTTTTGATGGGATTATGTACGGTATGCATCGTTCACATCTAAAAAAAGGAAGCGTTATTTTTAAAAATCTTACGTTTACGGGTAATCAAGTGGGTTTTGTATGGCGATTTTGATGTTAAATTATGGACAAAATAAACCACGGTCTAATGAGTTTCTCCCAAAATTTCATATTCTTCTAAATCCACTTGCAAAGTCTGCTTTCTAAATTCAGTGTTAAGTCGTGGATAAAGACTGGTGTTTTTCCCTTCCGAATTTATGTACCAACTCGCACAACCCGAAGCCCAAGTGGTATTTTTGAACATGACTTGCAGTTTTTCGTTGTATTCTTTTTGAATTTCTATCTTAATATTTAGGTATATTTTGGGTGATTTTTTCAGTAATTTCTCATAATAATCCATGATGTAATTTATCTGAGATTCCATAATGTCTACGACGGAATTATGTCCCAAACCCGTATTAGGTCCCATAATAAACATTAAGTTAGGGAAGCCATTTATGGTGGTTCCTTTATATGCCTCAAAGCCTTCTTTCGTCCATTTTTGAAATAAATTCTCTCCGTTTAATCCTTGAATAGTATAATTTTTAATGAATTGTTCGGGGTATTCTGCCACGTAAAATCCCGTTCCAAAAATGATGACATCCACTTGCTTTTCTAAACCGCTGTTGTTAGTAATTCCATGCGTAGTAATCTTGTTAATTTTGTTAGTAATTACCTCAACTTGTGGTTTTTGTAAGGCTGGGTAATAGTTATTCGAAACCAAAATTCTTTTACAACCAATTTGATAATTTGGAGTTAGTTCTCTTCTTAATTTTTCACTTTTCACTTGACTTTTTAAATGCTTCTCAGCTTGAAATTGTGCAATTTTCTTAACCGTTTTATTACCGATGAAACTTAATCCAATAAATTCATTTAATTGGTATAAAAATCCCCGATATAGCTTTCGGAAGAAGGGTGATTTTGCAAAAACTGACTTAGAAAAATCCGAAAATTCACTGTCTGGTTTTGGAATTACAAAAGGAGCCGTCCTCTGGAAAAGATACAATTTGCTGACCTTATCCACAATCTCGGGAACAAACTGAATAGCACTTGCTCCCGTGCCAATAACTGCCACCCGTTTACCCATCAAATCGTAGTTATGATTCCAATTGGAAGAATGGAAAACTTCGCCTTCAAAATCCTTAAGCCCTTCAAAATCAGGAATTTGTGGACGATTTAAAGGTCCCATGCCTGCCACTACCATTCGGGCTGTGATTTGTCTCCCGTGTGAATCTGTGATGGTATAAAAACCCTCAGATTCATTAAAAATTACCTTGAAAATTTCTGTATTTAATTGAAGATGGGGTTCAAGATTATTTTTACGGACACAATCTTTCAAATATTCTAAAATCTCTGGTTGTTTCGAGAATTTTCGACTCCAATTTGGGTTGGGTTCAAAGGAAAATGAGTACAGGTGAGAAGCCACATCACACCCACAACCTGGATAAGTATTATCTCGCCATGTCCCGCCAACTTCCTTTCCTCTTTCAAAAATTATAAATGAATTATAGCCTTCCTTTTTCAAGCGTATTGCCATTCCCAAACCCGCAAAACCCGCCCCAATGATGGCGATGTCAAAATTTAATTGTTTCATAATTTTTTGTTAAATTAATTAATCCCAGACCCGCACAGTTAAACAGTATTTTTTTTCATAAATTTAAGTATAATTTTGAGATTATTTGCTCTTGATTTAAGGTAATGATTCTAAAATATTCCCCTAAAGCCAATGTTAAAAAAACTATTATTTCTTCTTAGTCCCATCACAGGATTTGCCCAAACCCAAATTCCATTAAACGATTTGAGTGCCTTCAAAAATCCAAGTATAAACTGGACAATTGAGGGAGGTGTTACGGGTAATTTTAATGGTAATGTCCTCACGCCCACCTCTGGCAAGGGCGTTATGTTGTGTACTTTGCGTAATCCAAGACTAACCCGTACAGACGATTTATATTCAGTTATGGAACACGGGGACATCAAAATGTCATTGGATTTCATGATACCAACAGGCTCAAATTCAGGATTTTATCTTCAAAGTCGTTACGAAGTTCAGATTTATGATACTTGGTTGAAAAAACCTGTAATTGATAATTTTTGCGGAGCGATTTATCACCGTTGGGATGAATCTCGGGGTAAAGGAAATGAAGGTTATGAAGGTCATGCACCTCGTCAAAACGCTGTGAAAGCTCCTGGACTTTGGAATCATTTAGAGGTGGATTTTAAAGCTCCAACCTTTGATGCTTTGGGTAAAAAATTGACGAATGCTCGTTTCAACAAAGTGCTTTTGAATGGTGTTTTAATTCATGAGAATATTGAATTACTGGGCGTAACTCGTGGCTCTGTTTTGCAGGAAGTAGCAAAAGCACCTTTCAGAATTCAAGGAGATCATGGTCAGGTGGCGTTTAAAAATATTATGTATGAAATTTTTGAACCTTCAAACGTAACTTTTAGTCCTACCACTTATGAATATTACGAAGGATTAACGAAGGGTATTCCTAATAAAAGCACGCCTACTTCCACAGGGACGGTTGCACAGCCTACCTCGAAATTAGCTGCTACTCAAAATGGTTTTCTGTTGAAATTTAAAGGAAAATTTAATGTTCCCGAAGTAGGAAATTATACGTTTTCGAGTCAATGGAATGGTATGGGAACGCTATTAATTGATAAAGACACGACTATTAAAGGCTGGTATTTACAACACGAAGAACAAAAGAAAGTTAAGCAATTATCGGCAGGTGAACATACGTACTCAATCATTTATATGAAAGATTTTTCTTGGCGTAAAAATGGTTTGGCAGTATTTATGCAAAAGCAAAATTCCGAAAAACAGGCAATTACCGAAAGAACTTCTTTGCCAGACCCCGAGCCAACCCCTTTGGTAGAAGTAAAAGTCAATGACCAACCTGTTCTGCAACGCTCTTTTATGATGCATGGGAATAAGAAAATTACGCACGCCATTAGTGTTGGAATGCCCAGCGGTTTGAGTTTTTCTTACGACTTAAATCAAGGAGGATTTTTGCATTTGTGGAGAGGAAAATTCTTGGATGCAACGCAAATGTGGCATGACCGTGGTGAACCGCAAACATCTGAACCGATGGGTTCAATAATTACTTCAAACGACAAATTTCCACTGGCTTATTTGGCTTCCGCTGAAACATCCTTCCCCGACTCTTTAACGAAAAATGATTTGAAATACAAGGGTTATAAAATTGAAAAGACGGGAAGTCCAAATTTTATGTATGAATATAAAGGCTTAAAAGTGAGTGATACAACCACGCCATTAGACCAATTTGAAGGCGTAAATCGTAATCTTAAATTTGATGGTGAAGCAAGTCAATTATACGCATTAATGGCAGAAGGTTCGGATATTATTGAAGTAGCAACAAACCGCTATTCGGTTGATAATCAGAACTATTACATTCAAGTTTTTCCAACAGAAACCAACAAACCAATCGTTCGGAATAGTAATGGTAAAAAGCAATTAGTTATGCCTTTGAACGGTTTAAAAGAAATTTCTTATCATTTGATATTTTAGAATTAGGGGAACTATTCCGAAGTTCCAAAACAGTAGCATTTTTTATAAATATTAGTAAAAAATAAAGACATTAATTTATGAAAACACATAGATTTATAATTCTGGTAATAACCGTTTGCGTAACTTTTTCAAACCATTTATTGGCCCAAACAAAACCTCGTCCATTAACCGAGGAAGATTTTTATGAGATTAAAACTCTACCAATTCCTGACAATATCAAGTTAGAAATTGGTGGCGTTGCTCCGATGCCCGACGGTCGTTTGGGTGTTTGTACTCGTAGAGGCGAAGTTTGGGTGATTGAAAACCCTTACCAACTCAATGGAACTTCGCCAAATTATACACTTTTTGCCAGCGGTTTACACGAAGCCTTGGGTTTGGTGTATCGTGAAGGTTCATTTTACTGCACGCAAAGAGGAGAATTGACCAAATTAATTGACACTGATGCCGATGGAAAGGCAGACATTTATGAATCGGTTGCCAATTGGGATTTATCAGGAAACTATCACGAATACTCTTACGGACCCGTTTTTGACAAAGCTGGCGATATGTATTTGACCTTTAATGTGGCTTGGGTGGGTTATGGCGAAGGTAAATTGGCAAAATGGCGAGGCTGGTTAGTCAAAATCAAAAAAGATGGAACGCTTGAACCCATCGCCACGGGTTTACGTTCACCCGCAGGATTCACCGTCAATTCAAATGGGGATGTTTTATACGGTGAAAATCAGGGTGACTGGGTAGGTTCTGGACGGATTACGCACTTAGAAAAAGGTGATTTTGCGGGAAATGCGGGCGGACTTTGGTGGACGAAAGAGCCTGAATCTCCCTTGAAATTCACAACAGTAAAAGACATTCCAGATACGGGCGAACCGATGTTTGAAGCCGCCAAGAAAATGAAATCTTTGAAATTACCAGCCGTTTGGTTTCCTCATGCTTTAATGGGAATATCCACAGCCGACATGATTGAGGACGAAACTGGCGGTAAATTCGGACCATTTCAAGGGCAGTATTTTGTGTATGACCAAGGTCAATCAAAAGCTATGCGAATGACCTTGGAGAAAGTAAATGGCAAATATCAAGGAGCTTGCTATCCTTTCCGTGAGGGCTTTCAGTCGGGTACTTTGCGGGCGAGATGGGGAAATGACGGGTCAATGTTCGTAGGGCAAACATCCCGTGGCTGGGGTTCAACGGGTAAAGATTTATTCGGTTTGCAACGTTTGGTTTGGAACGGTAGAATGCCCTTTGAAATGAAAAGTGTATCGGCTCGTCCTGATGGTTTTGAGATTGAATTTACCATGCCAATCAATCGTGGAAGTGCTGAGAATTTGAAATCTTATGAACTAAAAAGTTTCATTTATAAATATCAACATCAATACGGAAGCCCCATTATCAACCAAGAAGTTACTCCTTTGCGAGGCGTGATTGTATCGGAAGACCGCATGAAAGTGCGTTTGGTTTTGGATAATATTCGTCAAGGATATATTCACCAAGTAATGGCTTCTGGTATTGTGAACGATGAAGGACAACCACTTTTGCACGATTTGAGTTATTATACCTTGAACGAAATACCTACGGGAGATTTAGCAAAAGTGCCTTTGAGAGCCATTCCTTCTACAACCGTACCTGTAAAAGAAATAAAAAGTGCTACGAAAAAAGCGAAAGTTGGAGCAAGCAAAGACATTGTTGTGAACAGTAAAGAAGTGGCTGTTTTACTAAAAAAACACGCTTGTCTCGCTTGCCATGCCGAAGGAAGTAAAGTGATTGGTCCTTCATACACAGATATTGCCAAACGTAATTATACCAACGAACAAATAGTAGCATTGGTTTATGAGCCAAAACCCGAAAACTGGCCCGAATATGCATCGGCAATGGCACCCATGTCGCACGTTCCGAAAGGAGATGTTTTGAAAATTGCGGCTTGGATTAATTCGTTGGGAAAGAAAAGTAAGGTGGATTTGAATAAGATTGAGAATCGAGATTAGGGAATTTGTTGAAATTTAAAGGACGGTATGGCATTGAGCAATGCCGTCCTTTTTTAATCACCTCTCCAATTTAAACCCAGCATCCGTGGCTGGGCGTTTCTCCGAATTCGCCACTTTCCAACCCGTTCTGTACATCCAATCTGTCATTTTCTTTAATTTCGGGTAATTAATATTCTCGGCACTATCCTGTGGGGTATGATAATCAGTATGCAACAGGCTTGTGTACATTACAGACGGAATTCCTAAGCGAGCGTAAGGTAAATGGTCGCTTCTGAAATACCAGCCTTCAACGTGCGTTGCTTTATCCCATTCATTATCTAACTTGAATTTTGGACCCTCCTGATTGGCTTCTAAGGTCATTTTTACCAAATCCATTGAGTTTCTGTGCGGAGACGTAGTTCCTAAAACTGCCGCACTATCAAGGTTATTTCTTCCAATCATATCACCGTTCAAGACTGCCACAATATTGCTAATTGGTACCGTTGGATGCGAAGAATAATACCTTGAACCCAACAATCCTCTCTCCTCCGCACCATGAATTACAAACAAAACCGAACGCTTGGCTGGGTTTTTCACAAATGCCCTTGCATTGGCGAGCATCGCCACATCAACGCTTCCGTTGTCGTCGGCACCATAATAAATTGAGTCATTTTTAATTACATTTCTGATTCCATGAGCATCCGTATGTCCACTGTATAAAAGATATTCAGACTTCAATTTTGCATCCGTACCATCAATTTTCCCTATAATGTTTACGGAAGGATAGCCATATTTTGAGACGATTAAATTTGCTTTTATCACGGCATTACCTTGTTGTAATTCCTGTTTAGCGGAGGCGTGTAGCCAAATAACGGGCACTTTCGTTGTCACGTTCATATTTGCTCCACCATCAATGTCGTAATTTCCCCTTTTGAAGTTTTCGTTGGCATCTTCCCATGCCTTTTCTGCGGTTTCGTCAGCAATAAAAACAATGGCAGTTGCTCCTCTTCTCAACATCGGCAAGCCATATTTTACGTAGACATAACGACTATAACGCCACGTAGGCAATGAAACATTCAAATTAATTCCTGTTGAATTGGCTTCGATAGCAACCACTTTTCCTTTTACATCAACTTTATTCGTATCAATTTCTAAGGCATTTCCCAAGTAAAGAATTGGAGCATCCAGACTAATATTTGCCATTTGCGAAACTGATACGTCCTTCCATAGTTTTAGGGGTTTGTTATTAATTTGAATACTCGAATTATCAGAAAGATGGTTTCGCCAGAGGGTAAAATATTGAAAATAGGTACCGTCATCACCAGCAGGTTTCAGTCCGATGGCTCTGTATTGCTCGCCAAGCCACATGGAAGCCTTCAATTCGTCCAAAGTTCCCGCCGACCGACCGTTGTAATGAGCATCGGCTAAGGCGTATAAATCCTTTTTCAAATCCTCTATTTTAATGGCACTCAAAGCAGGAGGATTATTCAACTGAGCAAAGGTTGAATTGGCAATAAATAGCAATAAATACAAAAAGTTTAGTTTTTTCATGTTGGTAAATTTTAAAAAATTTATTGGGTATTTTTTTTATTTCCTAAGATACGCATACTCTTTTGAATCTTTAAATTTGTGTCCATTAATCTATAATTTTTTTATAAAGTGAGTAATTATTACTGTAAATAGAAAAGCCAAATTCTCCCATATCATTTAGGAAAACTTGGCTTTTACAATCGTATAATTCAAACTCTAATTTTCCTACAAATCACTCAAATCAAATCCTTCCATGAAAGAAGTATTAAAATCTCCCGATTTAAAACGTTCATCGTCCATCAATTTGATGTGAAATGGAATCGTTGTCTTAATTCCCTCAATTACAAATTCTTGCAAAGCTCGCTTCATTCTTAACAACACTTCCTCACGACTTTGACCCGTTGCAATCACTTTCGCAATCATCGAATCGTAATTTGGGGGAATCGTATATCCTGAATAAACGTGGCTGTCAATTCTGATTCCATGACCACCTGGTAAGTGTAAATTAGTAATTTTTCCTGGCGATGGACGGAATCCATGAGCGGGGTCTTCAGCATTAATTCTGCATTCCAAAGCGAATAATTTTGGGAAATAATTCTTACCCGAAATTGGAATTCCCGCTGCTACTTTTATTTGTTCTTTAATTAAATCAAAATCTGTAACTTCCTCAGTAATGGGATGTTCCACTTGAATTCGAGTGTTCATTTCCATGAAATAAAACTCCCCATGTTTATCCAAAAGGAACTCAATTGTTCCCGCACCTTCATATCTGATGGCTGCTGCACCTTTCACCGCTGCCGCTCCCATCCGATCACGTAATTCGGGCGTAAGTGCTGGTGAAGGCGTTTCTTCACACAATTTTTGATGACGACGTTGAATTGAACAATCACGTTCTGATAAATGGCAAACTGTACCATACTGGTCGCCCACAATTTGAATTTCGATGTGACGTGGTTCTTCAACGTATTTTTCCATGTATAAACCATCGTTGGCAAAAGCCGCCGCTGATTCTATTTTGGCATCATCCCAAAGTTTTTCAAATTCGTCTTCGTGGCGAATAATTCTCATTCCACGTCCACCACCACCAGCCGTAGCCTTGATGATAACGGGGTATTTAATTTCCTTCGCTAAGACTTTTGCTTCTTCAACTGTATCAATCAAGCCCTCAGACCCTGGAATCACAGGAACGCCCGAATTTTTCATGGTTGCTTTGGCAGTTGCCTTATCGCCCATTGAGTTGATTTGGTCGGCTGTCGCTCCAATAAATTTGATACCGTATTCATGACAAATTCTTGAAAATTCAGCGTTTTCCGATAAAAACCCGTAGCCTGGATGAATTGCATCCGCCCCCGTGACTTCGGCAGCAGAAATAATAGCGGGAATATTGAGATAGGACTGTCGGCTTGGCGGAGGTCCAATACAAACGGCTTCATCCGCAAATTTTACGTGAAGACTCTCACGGTCGGCAGTTGAATAAACTGCAACCGTTCTGATGCCCATTTCTCGGCAAGTTCTGATGATACGAAGGGCAATTTCGCCACGATTGGCAATGAGTATTTTTTTAAACATATTTTTAGGTGTTAGGGGTTAGGAATTAGGGGTTAGAAATTGGCGACACACCTAACCCCTAACCTCTAACTCCCAACATCTAACCTATTGTTCTACAACAAAAAGAGGTTGGTCAAATTCTACTGGAGTGGCATTTTCTACCAAAACTTCAACGATACGTCCTGAGATTTCAGATTCAATTTCGTTAAATAATTTCATGGCTTCGATGATACAAACAGGACTCCCTTTCGAGATTTCAGAACCAATTTCCACCAACAAAGGACGGTCGGGGCTTGATGAACGATAGAACGTCCCAATCATCGGAGATTTGATGGTAACTCTGTTTGAAGCAACTACGGGAACTGCCACAGGAACTGCCGCAACTGCCTGATGAACCACAGAAGCAACTGCCACGGGAGCAGCAACTTGCGGAGCAGAAGCAATCATTTGCTGAACTACGGGAGCAATACCGTATCTTTTTACAGATAATTTCAATTCGGAGGTTTCGATACTTACCTCATCAAGGTTTGACTGTGCAATAAAGTCAAGGAGTTTTTGAATTTCTTTGTTTTCCATTTTGGGAGTTAAATTTTATGGAATATTAGGCTTTTGTTCTAAATTTTTAATTATTAAACTAAGTCAGAGTGAAGTATGGAGAAGTAAAACTTCTAAAATCTGCATTTTTTATTCAGAATTCTTTTTTTTTAACTAAAAATTTAGAAATATTAACCCTTCACTCTTTCCACGTACTCATAAGTACGAGTATCTACTTTAATTTTTTCGTCTGTTTGTATGAATAAAGGAACCGTAATTGTTGCTCCTGTTTCCACCGTTGCAGGTTTTTTAGGAGCGTTTGCGGTATCGCCTTTGACTCCATTTTCAGTGTAAGTAACCACCAATTCCACAAACATTGGCATTTCACACGAAATCGGCAAATCCGTTTCAGTATTGATAAGAATCTCAACTTCTTGTCCTTCTTTCATCAAATCTGAGGCAGAAACCATTTCTTTATTCAAGGTAACTTGCTCGAAGGTAATATTATCCATAAAGGTAAATCCAAATTCTTCGGCATAAAGATATTGATAAACCCGACGTTCAACTCGCACGGGAAAAATGGTTACGCCCGAATTGAAGGTATTATCAATGACTCTACCCGTGTTCAAAGATTTCAATTTTGTTCTCACAAAAGCGGGACCTTTGCCTGGTTTCACATGAAGGAATTCAACAATTGAGAATAAATCATTATTGAATTTAATTACTAATCCGTTTTTAATGTCTGCGGTATTTGCCATTTTATGTTTTTTTACTGTATTCTGATTAATCTAAATCGCCCATTTCAAATAAACACTTCCCCAAGTAAATCCTCCACCAAAAGCTGCCAAAATCAAATTGTCGCCTTTTTTCAATTGAGATTCATAATCCCATAAACATAGTGGAATGGTTGCTGCGGTGGTATTTCCGTATTTTTGAATGGTCAGCATCACTTTTTCTTCGCCAACGCCCATTCGGTGTGCGGTTGCGTCAATGATGCGTTTATTGGCTTGATGGGGTACTAAAAATGCAATATCATCACCCGTCAGATTGTTCCTTTCCATGATTTCTGCCGAGACATCCGCCATTTTTGTTACCGCAAACCTAAACACTGCTGGACCTTCTTGATGAATAAAATGCCATTGTTTATCAATCGTTTCATGGGTTGGTGGATAAGCACTTCCACCCGCTTTCTGAATGAGATAATCCGCCCCAGAACCATCCGATTTCAAAATAAAATCCTGAATTCCTAAACCTTCATAATTCGCTTCCAATAAAATTGCTCCCGCACCGTCCCCAAATAAAACGCAACTGGTTCGGTCAGTATAATCAACGATTGATGACATTTTATCGGCTCCAACCACCACCACTTTTTTGTAACGTCCTGATTCTATGAACATTGCACCTGTTGTCAGGGCATTAATAAATCCAGAACAAGCCGCCGCAATATCAAAAGAACCTACATTTTTAATCCCAACGCCCTCACAAATAAGATTGGCAGTGGCAGGAAAAAAATGATCGGGCGAGATGGTAGCACAAATCAATAAATCAATCTCCTCGGGTTTGGTATTCGTTTTTGATAATAAACCTTTGACCGCCTCAATCGCCATTACAGAAGTCCCTTTTCCTTCGCCTTTCAAAATATGGCGTTCTTTGATGCCCGTGCGAGTCATTATCCATTCGTCGGTGGTATCAACAAGTTTGGCAAGGTCAGCATTTGTAAGAATGTCTTTGGGAACATATCCTTGTACGCCTGTAATTGCAGCAGTTATTTTGGTCATAACATTTTAGGTAGTAGATAAGAGGTGTGAGGTATGAGGTGAACGATGCACAAAATCTTAGTGAAAGAATATGGTTAAAACGTGATGTAAGTTTTAAAACTAAAACTCAATCTATTGCTAATAACACTATAATCTTAAAACCTACAAATTTATGCCTACGACCTCATACCTACGACCTCATACCTACCTTAACGCTTCTTTAATTTTTTTCAGTAAATTCGATTCAACTACCTTGCGACAAAGTTGAACCATATTTTTTGCTGCCGTTGCCGATGACGAACCGTGTGCAATAATAACATTTCCGTTTACGCCAATTATCGGACTACCTCCAACGGCTTCGTAATTAGTTTTGTCCAAAAACTCATCTCTGATGCCTTTGTCCTTCATAATTCCATACAGAGATTCGCCCATTTTCAAGAGGATATTTCCAGTAAAACCATCCGTAACAATCACATCAGCTTTTCCCTTAAAGAAATCTTTTCCTTCAATATTACCAATAAAATTGATAGATTTATCTTCTTTCATCAATTTATAGGCTTGTTGAACGATTAACGAACCCTTTTCCTCTTCCTCCCCAATATTCATTAATCCAACTCTTGGCGATTCAATATTCATTGTGGCTTTTGCATAAATAGAGCCTAAAACTCCAAACTGAGCGAGCATTTCAGGTTTCACATCGGCATTTGCTCCAATATCCAAAATTACCGCTAAATTTCCATCTATTTGTGGAGCAAATCCTGCAATCGGTGGACGTTGAACACCTTCGATAGTTTTGATGGAAAATAAAGAACCCACCATCATTGCCCCTGTGTTTCCTGCCGAGGCAAGTACATCAATTTCGCCCGTCTTTAAAAGTTTAAACCCAACTCCGATGCTGGAATTGGGTTTAGATTGCAAGGCTCTAACGGGGTGTTCGCCCATTCCGATAGTCTCATTTGCTTCAACGATTTCAATGTTTGTACCCTTAAAAGACTGATTATCAAGTATTTGTTGAATATCCTGAACTTTACCAATCAAAACGATGGTAACGTCAGCAGGTAGTTCTTGTGCCGCTAAAATGATTCCCTCTACGATTGCCCTGGGGGCAAAATCTCCACCCATTGCATCTATACCTATCTTCATTAATTTGTTTTTCAGGTTAAATAATATAACCGCAAATTTAACGACTAATGAAGTGTTAATCAGTATTTTTTCGTAAAAATAATTAGGGGTTGAGGTTTTGGGGTTGGGATTTAAAATACAACCCGTCATTAATCAAAAGTTTGTACTTATTTTAAGTCTAAACCTCACCAAAATGCCCAGCAAAATTTAGGGGTTGGATATTAGTTTATCACTAATGCCCAACCCCTAAATCCTAACAACTAATTATGCTTGAACCGCATAGCCTTCAACAACCATTTTGCCTTTGTACATCAAGTTGCCTTCAAATACATGAGCACGGTGGCGTAAGTGAATTTCGCCAGTTGTTGGGTCAGTAGTAATCGTTTTTGGAGTACCAAAGTCGTGTGAACGTCTTTTATCTCTGCGAGCCGTCGAAATTCTCCGTTTAGGATGTGCCATTTCTTTATTTCCTTAAATTATGATTCGTTATTTATTTATTACTAATTTTTGTTCAGTTTCATTAAAGCCTCCCAACGTGGGTCAATTGGCTTTTGTACTTCAATTGTTTCGTCGTCGGATTGACTTTCGTATTTAATGGTTGAATAAACAATTTCTCCTTCATCCTCTGATTCTTCATCGTTCGATTCAAAATTATTGTCGTCATCATCTCCGAAATCTAATTCGTCATCATCGTCTAAATTATCCTCATCGATATCTTCTACTTCGTATTCGTCCTCAAATTTTTTCATTAAACTTTCATACGTTACCTCATCTTTTATGAAGCGGGGATGGAGTTTTTTGATAGGAATTTGTAAGCCAATAAAATCAAAAATATCTTGTGCAACGTTGATATACTGTGTATTACGGTCTATTAACACTAATTCCTCCGTGATTTCTTCATTGTGGTCAGAGAATTTTAGAATCATTTTCTGAGTAATATCCACTGGAAAATCAAACAAATCAAGACTTCTATCGCAGGTTAATTCAACGCTTCCAGTGATTTTATACATCATCTGAATCATCGTTTCATTTTTATTAAGAACTACGGTTGCCTTAAAATTTCCCTTTTGAATTAATTCTTGGTCGAGCGCTTCAAAAAAATCATCATTTCCTTCAAATTCATGCAAATATTGCTTGTTTTCGAGACGGAAAATATCAATTTTGAAGGTATTTAAAATACTTTTTTGCACAGACTTTATTTGAAAAGACTGCAAAATTAAGGAGTTTTTTCTATAAAGAAAAGGAAAGAGAGGAAATTAGTTAATAGTTAATAATCAATAGTTAACAGTAGATGTTCATTACCGCACAAAAAGTGTCCGTTTTCGGACACTTTTTATTTTTGATTTATTTTTAAATTGTTGATAATCAAATGATTACATATTTGGCATACGTTTGGTAAAGGTATTATTAATTAAATATTTCTGCCAAATTTAATTGAATACCTGTTGCTGAATCTATTAACGTATTATCATTATTAAAAAAAACATATTTACCTATTTGAGAATGTACACTTATTGCTCTCAAACTTGGCATTACTAACCAACAAGATTGAACACCCGCAAAAAAATATCGCTCAAATTTGAGCAATATTTCATCATTTGATTGTGTTGGTGAAACAATCTCGATGGTTGTTAAAGGTATTTTATTAAACGTTATTTCATCATGCGAAAAATCTATTGTCATCTTATGATAAATTGAAATATCAGGCACACAATTAGGTCGTTGTGGCATTTCAAGAGTCAATTCAGGGAGAAAAGTATATTGTTTACGAAAATTAATATTTAATTCAGTAACAAGGTTGTTTTGAATATAGGAGTGGTTAAGACTTGGCATAGGTTTTCCTCTTTCGGATTCATAGGCAGTCATTTCTCTTTCTGCCCAGTTTTCTGCTAATAGTTCCATAATGTTTTTATTTTCCTCAAATATACATAAAAAAATAAGGTCATGTTACAAAATTATCTAAAAATCGCCCTTCGGAATCTTGTTAAAAACAAGGTGTATTCTTTCATTAATATTGCTGGTTTAGCGGTGGGAATGGCAGTGGCCATGCTCATCGGTCTGTGGATAATTAATGAGCTTTCTGCCAATAAACATCACAAGAATTATGATTCCGTTTATCAGGTAATGATGCACCAATCTTTTGATGGACATCGTGGTTCACAGACGGCTCTTCCCTACCCAATGGGTGAAGAATTACAGACTAAATACCCTAATTTTAAGGCAGTTGCGATGTGTGATTGGGGAAGTGGACATTCATTAGTCACGGGCAATCAGAAATTTAATAAGTTTGGACATTACTTTGGTGAACAAGGTATTGATATGTTTTCATTAAATATTTTAAAAGGTGACAAAAATCCTTTAAAAGACTCCTATTCAATTGTTTTAACGGATGAGTTGGCAACAACAATATTTGGTAATAAAAACCCGATTGGAATGGTTTTGAAAATGGATAATACTGTTGATTTGAAAGTGACGGCAGTGGTTGCAAAGCAACCTAAAAATGCCACTTTACAATTTGATTATTTGTTACCGTGGAACTTGCAAATTAAGTTACTGGATCACATTAAAAATCAACAAACTAACTGGGGAAATAACTCATTTCAGGTTTATGTACAATTGAAAGAAGGTGTAAATCCATCAAAAACGAATGCCAATATTAAGAATGTAGTTCTAAATCATCTGAAGAACGATAAATTGATGCAGACGAATGTCAGACCAGAGGTTTTTTTGCATCCGATGGCTAAATGGAGACTTTACAACGAATTTTCCGATGGCATAAATACGGGTGGCTTTATCAAATATGTGAAACTCTTTGGTATTTTTGGACTCATTGTCTTGTTAATTGCTTGCATTAATTTCATGAATTTAAGTACGGCTCGTTCAGAAAAAAGGGCGAAGGAAGTGGGCGTTCGTAAAGCCATGGGTTCGGGACGTGGGGAGCTAATTGGGCAGTTTTTGAGTGAGTCTTTGGTAATTTCATTCATTGCTTTGGCATTTGCTTTAATCATCGTCGAATTAGTCTTGCCTGCTTTCAATACCATTACCGAAAAAGATGTTTCATTGCAATTAGCAAACCCTACTTTTTGGGGTATTATGTTGATTTTTACCATATTCACGGGGCTTTTGGCGGGAAGCTATCCTGCACTTTATTTGTCGTCATTCAATCCTGTGAGAGTCTTGAAAGGGACAATTAGATTGGGTAAAAGTGCTTCATTACCTCGTCAGGTTTTGGTGGTGTTGCAATTCTCATTTTCAATTGCCTTGATGATTGGAACGGTGATTATTTACCAACAAATTCAACACGGTAAAAATCGCCCGATTGGTTTTGATAGTAAGGGATTGATTTCAGTATTCATTTCGGCTGATTTAGTCAAAAACTTTGACCCTCTTCGTACTGAATTATTGGCTACGGGTGCTGTATCATCCATTTGTAAATCTTCGTGTCCGCCTTATCAGACGTGGAGTAATAATGGAGGTTGGGAATGGAAAGGTTCAAAACCAGAGGATAAATCGGCTCTATTCAATACAATTGCTTCCGATTATGATTATATTAAAACAGTGGGCATAAAATTAAAAGCTGGGCGAGATTTTTCAAGAGATTTTGCTTCGGATTCTGCGGGGGTAATTTTGAATGAAGCTGCCGTGAAAAGAATGGGACTCAAAAATCCTGTAGGGGAATTATTAAAATGGAATGGGGTAACTCGCCAAGTTGTTGGAGTTGTACCTGATATGCAAATGGATTCACCTTTTGAGGTAGTTCGTCCTACCACCATTATTTTTTCTAAAACGTGGATTAATTTGATTTGTGTAAGAATAAATCCAAACGTTTCAGCCTCAGCGGCCATTAAAAAAATGACTCCAATTTTTGATAAACATAATCCTGGTTTTCCTTTTGATTATCAGTTTACGGATGAACAATACGCTAAGAAATTTAATTATTTAGAACTTATTGGCAACCTTTCGCTGGCAGTTGCATTTTTAGCCATTTTCATATCTTGTTTGGGTTTATTTGGCTTAGCATCTTTCATGGCAGAACAACGCACGAAGGAGATCGGGGTGAGAAAAGTTTTGGGGGCAAGTGTATTAAACATTACCACTTTATTATCAAAAAATTTCTTGAAATTGGTCATAATTTCCATCGTAATTGCCTCACCGATTACTTATTTTGCGATGAAAAATTGGTTGCAGGATTATGAATATCGCATTGAAATTGGAGCTGGTGTTTTTGTGTTGGTAATGGTGGTTGCGATTGTAATTGCCTTATCAACTGTGAGTTATCAAGCGATTAAGGCGGGGTTGGCGAATCCTGTGAAATCTTTGAGGACGGAATAAAATAATTAGACCGTGGATTTTGTGGATGTTAGGGATTTATACTGGAACGCACAGTTGGATTTTTTTAAATTTTGTCCGACTGTGCATCCCAGTGTAAATCCGCCTAATTTGTAAAATCCGTGGTCTAATGACTTACTTCCCCCCCAAAGAATTAATCCAAGCTGCAATCTTCTTCACATCGCCTTTCGGCACATTGGTCATGGGTGCCATTGGGGTATATTCGGGCCAGTTTTCTGGTTTTGGTTCGTAAATTAAGGCTTCAATTTGTTCATTAGTGTAATTTCGTTTGGCTACTTCTTTATACGAAGGTCCAACCGCCCGTTCGCCTACTTTATGGCAAGCTAAACAGGTATGTTTTGTCAATAATTTTGTTACTTCTGCATCGGTAATAATTGCTAATTTCATAGTTGAGGGTGTTACAGTAGATTTTTTTGTGTTGCTTTTCCCTTTCGTTGCTCCCGCTACTCCCGCCGTTGTTGGCATGGCTTCCTTCATTTGATTATCGGGTGAATTTGCATTTGCCCCCGCATCCACACGCTCTCTTTCTTCTCTGGTTTTGGGTGTTACCAAAGCAATATTTGCCTTTTCGCCCTTTGGAATATTGTTCAATGTATAATATGCTGAACCGTGTAATAAGGGAAAATTATCCTTTGCTGAACGCACACCTTCGGGCTTAATGTCATGCACATAACCCTCACGCATACCATCCAACACAATTCTTACTTTCATGCCATCTTCTGTTGTTTTTGCTCCTCTTACGGCATTATCTTTTCTGTCCACGAGCGGACTCCCATAGACTGGATGGTATTTGTAGGTATAACTCGACACGTCATAATTGTTCACATTCTCAGCTGTTTGTTTGTTCACGGGAGCCGTGAATTCAATCTCAAAACCGTCTGGCATGGCTCTTACGGCTTTCATTTCAAAGGGAGTCTTACCCGTAAATACCAAACGTTCTAAGCCAAAATCTTCCTTCCCAACTGAACCCCAACCACGATTTGTTCCGCCTACATACATAGCATTATCTGAACCCCAAGCCATACGTAGCACGCCCGAACGAAAACCGCTTCTGAAATCAAAAGATGCTCCCTGATACTTTCCGTCCACTTTTTCAAGAAATACTCTGGCAATTTTTGACATTCCTTGATCGCCCACAAATACTTGACCCTCAAAAGGTCCGAAGTTGTTTTTGGTATCGTCTGTAATAATTTCCGAAGTTGAAACGCCCAAAACACCGTGCGGCAACCAAACGGCTGGGGCTTTGATGCCCATGTTTGGATAAGTTGTTTTACCCATTTCATAAATCGTTGTCATGGGTTGGTCTTTGATGTATTCAGGTTTCACTTTTGGATTATCTCTGGCATCAACTTTGGCTAAAATCATTTCCTTTCGCATCTTCACGGGCGACTCTGGACGGTCTGCCCAAGCCAACGAAGCGGGATGCCCCATAAAATCGCCTTTTTCAACGTGTGAAATAAAGCCTGAACCCATCCAATCGCCTTGATTATCTCCGTAAAAAAACTCGCCATCAACCATACCAATTCCACAAGGTGAACGCATCCCAGCGGCAAACGGAGTCATTTTTCCATCTTCTGTAATTTTCATTGTCCAACCTCTCCACGGCACAAAAGATTTCCCTGCCCACCAGTCAGATGCCCCAAATCCTACGTTACCCGTAACATAAAAAGAGCCATCGGGACTGAGTTTAGGACCAAAAGAATATTCGTGATAATGTCCCGAAATGGGAAGTTCGTAAACCGTTTCATAACGTTCAGCTTTGCCATCTCCATTTTTATCTATCAGTTTGGTCAGTTCACCTCTTTGAGCAACATAAATCACACCGTCTTTGATGGCAAGCCCCAAAATTTCGTGCAATCCAGAAGCAAATTTTTTATAGACTGGTGTTCCAGCACTGATATTTTCAACAATATAAACGTCTCCTCTGCGAGTGGAAATTGCCATATTTCCATTGGGCATTTTTGCCATTCCCCCAACTTCCAGAACGATGCCTTCGGGGATGGGGAGCTTCACGATTTTGTAATAATCGTTTTCAGTTGGTTTAGTTGCTTGTGCAAAAATGCCTCCTGTGGTTATGCACGCTATTGTAAGGAATGTGCAGGTCTGTATGAATGATTTTATTTTCATGATTATTTTATTGTAATGAGTGTAATTCAGGTAAATTTTGTCTAAATCAAGATTTACAGGATATTGATTATTATTATCTATGATTTTACGATTAAATCAGAATTTTAAGGTGACCAAGATTATTAATCATCTTTTATTTTTTAATCCTGTGCATCCTCAAATTCTGTAAATCTTAATTCAGATAAAATGCTCAGAAATTATATTTTACCAAAGAACCGAATATTCCACTTTATCCTTTACTGACACTAAAAGCATCGTATTTTCTCCTGATTTTTCTATGGTCGCAACTGTTCCAGCTGGTACTTTAATGTAATAACTTTTTCCATCAACTTCATACGTATCATCCGTCAATTTGGTGATGCTTGAACCAACTGCCAAACGGCACATCATGGGTTTTGTAACATCGGCATTTTTAACGTTTAAGGTACGAGTGAGATATTTTCCATCCGTAATTCTAATTTGGTCTTCTACATCCGAACCATATATTTTGTAACGAAAAGTTGGCAGATTATCTGTATTCAAATCATACCCCAAAGCACGGTAATTTGAACTTTCGATGGGAGCTTCCGAGAACGTTCCTTTTGAATCATTCGAGACAAAAAATTGAGCATCCGTTAAAGCCAAAACTGCCCCTCGTGGACGAGAAGAACCGTCTCCACGATTATCCCACATGGGCGAGGTATCCAAGAAATCCCCCTTCCAAATTTGAGCAATTGCCCCATTTGAAAGGTCATAAGTATAATGCAATTTATCCTGACTACCCACATTCACAGCGTGTGTGATGCGTTTTTGCTTCTTTCCGTCCTTCATCACATCCGAAAATGAACGCAAAATCGTTGGCTCTTTGGCATCCAAGAAAATCGGGTCGTTTGGAGCAGTTGCCAACATCGAACCCAATGAATTATAAGGGTAACTTCTGAAATTCGGACCTTGTATATTCATGCCTAAAATCGGAGACATCCAACCGTCTGTTTTGTAGACTGTTATCTCAAAAGGCACATTGCCAGCGGGCAAATCCATTGAGGCAGTTCGTTGATCACGTGAGAAAGTCCAAGCATCGGGTAAAAGCTCTTTCCCACCCATTGTTACGTAATATTTCCCTCCAATTTGAAACGTAAAATCATGCTTTCCAGCAACGGGAATTTTAAGCGTTCCATTGAAGATTTGGGCGAAATTATTTTCTTCTTTGCTTACATCCCAAGTCAGTTTTTCTAATGAACCCGTGGCATCTGGTTTTTTGCTCAAGAAATCTTTTGGTTCTTTGAATTTACCATAGAAAACTTTGTAAGAAACGTTCGATAGTTCGGCAGGCTTTCCGCTCAAATTTGAAATTACGAAGTTTTTAAAAGCTACGGGACCATGATCACCTTGAATCATAAATGGTCCTGTGGCGGCTTCGTCATTGGAGATTGGTCCACCCGTTGGTCCTGTCAATTCTACATTTTCTTGAATCAAATAACCGTTCAATTTGATCAATAACATCTTGGCATTTTGGGTTTTCTTACCTGCCAAATCAAATCTTGGGGCTTGAAAGGAGATGTCAATGTGTTGCCAAAGTCCAGGGGCAAGGCAAGCGTTGAGGCGTGGAGCGTGTCCTTCCCAAAGAATTTCTTTCCCATCTTCAAAGCGACGACGTTTGTAAATACCTCCACAATCACCCGTACCAGGATTTTTCACCCCCCAACTATCTAACAATTGAACTTCATAACGCCCCATCAAATAGAATCCAGAATTGGAATGAGCCGCCATCATGAAATCAAAAGAAACATCCACATCGCCAAATTCAGCGACTGACTGTAAATTGGCTTTATTTTTATCCGTTGGGATATTTACTAATACGCCTTTACCATCAGATTTTGATATTACATCATGTTTAGTAATATCCGCAGTGACATCACTTGCAATCTGCCAATT
>JAYVRF010000002.1:0-12646 GCA_043756925.1 Arcicella sp.
GATGCACGCAAGCGTTTAAGTACCTTAGAAGAGTTTTCGGACTTAGGAGACGGCTTTAAAGTTGCCATGAGGGATTTGGACATTCGTGGGGCAGGAAACCTCTTAGGGGCAGAACAAAGCGGTTTTATTAATGATTTAGGATATGAATTATACCACAAAATTTTAGATGAAGCTGTTCAAGAATTGAAAGAAAATGAATTCCGTGAATTATTTGAAGTAAGTTTATCAGAAACCGTTGAAAGTCTGAAAATTGACTGTCAAATTGAGACTGATTTACAGGTACTTATACCTGAAAAATACGTTTCCAGTATCTCGGAAAGGTTATCGCTCTACACCCAATTAGACGACATGAAAACGGAAGAGGAATTACATAAATTTGAAGTTATGGTAAAAGACCGCTTCGGACCCTTACCTCCCGAAGTTAAAGACATCATCGAAATCGTGCGAGTGCGATGGATGGCAGAAATGGTTGGCATGGAAAAAATATTGCTCAAAAACAATAATCTGAAATGTTACTTCGTTTCTTCTGAGAACGAAAAGTATTATAAATCAGCGGCTTTTGGCAAGATTATTGATTACGTAAAGAATAATTCTCGGAAGTGTTCACTCAAAGAAGCCAAAGGGAAATTGATGCTGATTTTTGAAAAAATCACTTCAATTGAAGAACTGAAAGGCATTTTGAAAGAAATTATTGGGAATCAATTTTAATTTGAAAAAGGGGAAATTGGTTAATTTGAAGACGCAACTTTGTGTGCTTTTACGTAATCTCCAAATTGAAGAATCGTAAAACTTTCAAATCAGATAAACTCCTCAGCCATTCTCGCCAGATTTCATGCTGATTTTTAGTAATTTTGCATTCCGTATGTACTTATAAAACTGCAAACTGTTTCGCTTTCTTCTTGATACGTAACATTTGATATTTAATACATTCTTAATATTCACGACAATCCAATTATTCAACAGATGAAGTTGTCCCTCAAATCAATGGCTATTCTTTTAGCTGGGCTTGCATTAGTAAGTTCATGTAAATCAAAGAAGTCAAGTAGTGTAAAAATGAGCAAAAACAGTACAGCTACTGGAATTGCTTACAATAAAAAAGGTGGTTTTCAAGTTGACAAGTCTTTCAAAGGACAACCAACTGGTCCAAACTTAGTGTTCGTTGAAGGCGGTCGCTTTACAATGGGTGCTTTGGAAGAAGATGTTATCAATTCGAGAGATAACTTGGAAAGAACCGTTTCAGTTCAATCATTTTATATGGATGAATCTGAAATTGGAAACGTTCATTATCTCGAATATTTGAACGCTATCCAAAAAGATTCTTCACAAGAATTTTACGAATCAGCTCTTCCCGATACCTTAGTTTGGAAGAATGAATTAGCTTTCAACGATTCTTACGTTGAGCAGTATTTGCGTTATCCAGGTTTCCGTATGTATCCGTTGGTAGGAGTTTCTTGGACTCAGGCATCTGATTATTGTAACTGGCGTACTGCAGCGGTTAATAATGACATTGCCATGAAAAGCCAAAAAGGTGCTAAAAAAGGTGGTTCAAAAGGTTCAAAAACAAAGGGTAAAGCTGAAACAAAAGCGACTCCTGCGTTTACGGCTGGTCAGCGTTTACAGATTGAATCTGGAAAAGTTCTTCCTGCGTATCGTTTGCCAACTGAGGCTGAGTGGGAGTATGCTGCAAAAGCAATGATTGGAACGCAATATGAAGACGAAAACCAGACAAATCAAAGAATCTATCCTTGGGACGGTCCAAACATGCGTGCCTCTCGTGGGAAGAAAAAAGGAACGATGTTAGCCAACTTTAAGCGTGGTCGTGGTGATTATGCAGGTATTGCGGGTAAGTCAAATGATGGTGCCATTATTACCAACGAAATTTATTCATATCCAGCTAATGACTTCGGTTTATACCAAATGGCGGGTAACGTAAATGAATGGGTTTATGACTTATATCGTCCATTATCTTATGAAGATTTCAACGACTTAAACCCAATCCGCAGAAGCGATTATTTGGATAAGGAAAAGACTTACGATAAGAAAAATAACAACTCATTGGTGGACAATAAATCTCGTGTTTTCAAAGGTGGTTCGTGGGCGGATGTTGCCTATTGGTTAGCCCCAGGAACACGTCGCTTCATTGACCAAGATTCAGCGACTTCGACCATTGGTTTCCGTTGTGCGATGATTAGAGCTGGTACTAATAAATAAGATTTTTTCGTAAAAAAAAGAGCCGTTAAATTAATTTTTAACTGCTCTTTTTTTGTGGTAGAATTGATGTAACAGTAGGTGCAAAGGATTGAAATCCGTTGTTAATATATCAGTCGTCTCAATGGGGCTTTTAAGTTTAAATTACTTTGTACAAAGTCCAATTGAAGCACCTTATTTACTTGATAAATAAGTTTTAAAACTGTTAATATGTTGCAGCAAAGGCAATGATTGAGACATTTTTTACGCCCACATCATTCAATGCCAATACGCATGATTCAAGAGTTGCACCTGTTGTTAAGGTATCATCAACAACGACAACTTTCTTCTCTGAAAGCCCTTCTGGTTTATCCACAAAAAAGGCATCTTTCATGTTTTCGTAACGTTCTAATCTTGATTTATTAATTTGAGTTTTCGTTGAAATTCCTCTTTTTAAAACATCATTTCGCCATTCTATTTGTAAACTCTCCGAAAGCCCTTTTGCTAATGAATCAGATTGATTGTATCCTCGAACGATTAATCGGTTAGCGTGAAGTGGAACGGGTAAGATTACATCAAACTTATCACAAAAGCCGTTTTCCTTTAATTCAGAGCCATACATTCTGCCTAAAAGTTCGCCTACCTCGATGTTTCCTTTGTACTTCAATTCGTGCATCATTCGTTGAACTTTGCCTCCTTTCACGAACTTTAAATAGGCGAGCGAATGTTCGAGTTCTACTTTACCCATAAACCTTTTATAAAGTTTTTCGTCCACTTGCAAATGCGAGTTTGTGAGAGGTAAGTCAAAGCGACAATCAATACAAATTTGTTCTTCTTTGTGTTGAAGAGGTTGTTGGCAACCCGCACAAATTCGTGGAAAAATGAGATCAATAAAGGACTGAAACATAGTGGAAACAGTGGTAAAATTTTGAGAGATTAAATGTACAAAATCTTTTGAAAATATTGGTAGTCCGTGATAATGATTAACTTTGTTTTATAGTACAACGGACATCCTTGTTCGTTGAAAAAAGAGAATCAACAAGGGGTTATTCTAAGTCATAAATAAGCAGAAATGTCTTGGTTGAAAAGCCAATCGGTACAAGGTATGTTAGACCTCTTTTACTCCATAAAATAAAGTATCGAGAGGAATAAATTAAAGTAATAAAAATGGAAAATTTAACCCAAGAATGGGAATTATTATTAGATAAATTAGAACAGACAATGGGCAAACGTCCCGCTGATTTAGACTCAGTTTTATTCCTGATGGGTGTACAAGAGTTAGGTAAAGGACATCAGTTTTTTACCAAAGAACAGAAACAAGATTTGATGCACATTGCCATTTGTAAGGCATTAAGTTTCAGTGGAATTTATGAACTTGAAGGCACTGATCAAGACGGTTGGCCTCATTGGAAATTGGTTCAACCTTTGCCTTTTGTGAATATTGTTGAACAAGAAAAATTAATGAAAGCTCATGTAATTGAGTATTTTGAGAAAGAAGTTTTTATATAGTGTGATGTAACCATTATTAAAATTAACTGCATGAAAATTATAACTTATAATGTCAACGGAATTCGCTCAGCCATTTCCAAAGGTTTTGTTGATTGGGTAAAGGAAACTAATGCCGATATGATTTGTCTTCAAGAAGTAAAAGCGGATGTTTCTCAGATTGATAAAGCCGTTTTTGAAGACTTGGGCTACGAAATTCATTGGTACGCTGCCGAGAAAAAAGGCTATTCGGGTGTTGCAATTTTCACAAAAATAAAACCTAAAAACATAGTTCACGGTTGTGGGATTGAAATTTATGACCGAGAAGGTAGGGTTTTACGTACTGATTTCGAGGATTTTTCGTTAATGTCGGTATATATGCCTTCCGGTTCGAGCGGGGATGAGCGACAAGGATTTAAGATGAAATGGCTTACTGATTTTCATGAATATATTCATAATTTAAAGCAAAATGTGCCTAATTTGATTATTTCGGGGGATTATAATATTTGTCACAATCCTATTGATATTCATAATCCGAAATCAAATGCTAATAGTTCGGGATTCTTACCAGATGAGAGGGCATGGATTGGTGGATTTTTGGAAAATGGCTTCATTGATACTTTTAGGCATTTTAATCAAAACCCTCATCATTATACGTGGTGGAGTTATCGAGCAGGAGCAAGGACGAAAAATTTAGGTTGGCGTATTGATTATCATTGTGCTTCCGAATCTATGCGTGAGCGTTTGGTGCATTCTGAAATACTTTGTGATATTAAACACTCTGATCATTGCCCTGTTTTATTGGAAATCAACTAATTGATTTTGCCACGAAGACGCTAAGATGATTTATGTAACTTCCCAAAAGTTTTAACCCACAACGGAGGTGTTTCGGGAAGTTTTCTATAAATTTTTCTAACATTTATACCTTCTAATCAAACTCAAATCATTCTATTTACTTGTTACTAACCGTTTTGGAATTGAATTTGCAATACATATTCTAACGAAATTTTATTATTATGACAACTTCACCCATTGCTACGCTTTTGATGCGTATTGAGGAATACAAAAGGAAATATTACCTCAACAGGCTCATAAAAGGCTCTATTTTCACGGCGGCAGTTATCTTGTCCGCCTTTTTGGTTTTTAATACCCTTGAATATTTTGGACATTTTGGTTCAACTTTTAGAACGATTCTTTTCTTCTCGTTTTTATCTGCCTTCATTGTTTCCATCATTTTTTGGGTAATTAAACCGTTGACATTTTTATACGGAGAAAAAAAACCGCTTTCAAATGAACAAGCTGCCGACCAGATTGGGAAGTATTTTCCAGAAGTAGGAGATAAGTTGGTGAATACCCTCCAACTCACTCGCACGCTCGACCGTGAACAAGGTGAATTGCTGTTGGCTTCTATTAATCAAAAGTCAAAACAATTGAGCTTTTTGAAATTTGCCGATGCCATCAAAATTAATGAAAATCGAAAATATGTTAAATTTGCAGCTTTTCCTGCGGGGGCAATTGTTTTGATTTTGATGTTATATCCAGCCTTCTTTTCAAAGAGTACAGAACGCATCGTAAACTTCAAAAATGAATATCAAGAAGAAGCTCCTTTTACCTTCGTTTTAGACAATAAAAAACTGCAAGCCTTTAAGAATGAAGATTTTACGGTTAATCTAACTTTACAAGGGAATACGATTCCCGAGTCCGTTTACTTAATGCACAATGACCGTAAATTAAAAATGGAGACGGTTGATAAACGTCATTACACCTACACATTCTCAAAAGTTCAACAAAATTTTGATTTCAAATTTGAGGCAGCAGGTTTTAAATCGGCAGAATATGAAATCGAAATTATAAGTCGTCCAAGTTTGGCATTTTTTGATGTGAATTTGAATTATCCCAACTATCTCAATAAACCGAATGAATCCATGAAAAACGTGGGTAATTTGACCGTTCCAGAAGGCACAGCCATTGACTGGGATTTTAATGTTACTGACACAGACTCAATCGTGATGGTTTTTGAAGGTGATAGAAGACGTTATTATGCAGAAAAGAAGTTATTAGGAGGTGGATTTGATCTTTCTCGGAAAGTGAGGAATTCTGGAACTTACAAGGTATTTTTGAAAAATCAACACGCTTCAAACGCCGATGGTATCAGTTTCTTCTTGAATGTTGTGCCAGATAAACACCCTCAGTTGAGTTTAGAACAATATAAAGATTCAACGCTTTATAATTTCATGGTTTTAGGTGGAAATATTGCTGATGATTATGGTATCAGTAAATTAGCGATTTTCTATAAAGTCCTGCGTGATGGAAAGTCTTCAACTCAAGGTTATGCGAGCATAAATTTGCCAATAAATACTTCACAAACCATTCAGAGTTTCTATAAACAGTGGAATTTGGATAGTTTGAAGTTGAGTCCCGCCGATAAAATTGAATATTTTGTGCAAGTTTGGGACAATGATGGTGTAAACGGTGCGAAGTCCACCCGTTCGCAAGTGATGAATTATGCCGTACCTGACAAACAAGAAATTGATAAAGAAATTGACAATTCAATTGATAAAGCCGAAGCACAGATTGAAAAAACGCTCGAAAAAGCTCAAAAACTTCGTAAAGAAATTGCCGCTTTGGAAAGTCGTTTGAAAAATAAAAAAGAACTTGATTTTCAAGATAAAAAAGTAGCCGAAGAACTCATCAAAAAGAAAGAAGAGTTGATGAATGAAATCAAGCAAATGCAAGAACAAAATCAAAATCTGAATGAAAAACAGCAACGTTTTAACGAACAAAAACCTGAAAATCAACAGAAAATGGATGCTTTGCAGAAGATGATGAATGAATTGATGGATCCCGAAGCTCAAAAAATGTACGATGAATTGAAGAAAATGCTTGAACAAAACCCAGAAGATAATAAGATGTTGGAGCAAATGGAACGGATTAAAAACAAAGAAAAGAATGCTGAGAAAGAATTAGAGCGAATGAAAGACCTTTTCAAAAAATTACAACTCGACCAAAAGTTGGACAAAGCTATTAAAGAACTTGAAAATCAAGCTGAAAAAGAAGAAAAATTAGCTGAGAAAAACGAACAAACTGACAAGAAAACTGATAATTCTTCTGAAAAACAAAAAGAAAATGAGGCAAATAAGAAGGAACAGGAGAAATTAAGCAAAGAATTCGATGATTTGAAAAAGGATCTGAAAGAAGCCGAAAAAATGAACGAGGAGATGAAAGATTCTGAAAAGATGGATATGGATAAAGAACAGCAAGAGGATATTTCGGAAGACCAAAAAGATTCAGAGAAACAAATAGATAAGGGCGACAGTAAAAGTGCTTCTGAAAAGCAAAAGCGAGCTGCCAAAAAAATGAGAAATCTTGCTAAAAAACTGGCTGATGCCAAACAGCAGCAAGAGTCGAAACAGAATGAGGAAAATATGGATGACTTAAGGGATATTCTTGAAAATTTAGTTACCGTTTCATTTGACCAAGAACGTTTAATGAAAGACTTTAGAGGTATAAATCCATCAGATCCACGTTTTATAAAACTTTCCCAAGATCAGATTAAATTACAAGATGATGCAAAAGTTATTGAAGATAGTCTTTATGCTTTATCGAAAAGGGTTTTGCAGATTGAAACCTTCGTAACTCGTGAAATGAATAATATGAAAGGTCACATGACTGATGCAGTGAAGTTAATAAAGGAACGTAAATTAGCAATGACGACTTCAAAACAGCAATTTGCCATGACTTCTATGAATAATTTAGCTTTATTATTATCCGATGTTTTGAAACAAATGCAGCAAAATCAGCAAATGATGGCTGGCTCAGGAAGTGGAAAAGGTAAAAGTAAAGGTAAGCAGAAAAGCATGGGCGAAGCTCAAAAAGAACTGAATGAGCAAATGGGCAAGACCATGCAAAAAGGTTCAAAAGGACAAGGTGGCGTTTCTGAACAATTAGCAAAAATGGCAAGAGAACAATCGGCATTAAGAAAAATGCTTCAAGGCTTTTTAGATAGTTCAAAAGGAACTGAGAAAGGTAGGAAACTTGGAGATGAGATAAAAGACATGATGAAAAAGATGGAAGAAACGGAAACTGATTTAGTTAATAAACGGATTAATCCAGAAATGATGAAACGTCAGCAAGAATTATTAACTCGTTTATTAGAATCTGAAAAAGCCATGAAAGAACAAGAGGAAGACCAAAAACGCAAGGCAGAAACTGCTCGTCAAGCATTTGAACGGAAAGCCCCGCCACAATTTCAGCAATACGTAAAGGATAAACAGAAACAGACTGAATTACTTCGTACTGTTCCACCCAATTTGAATCCTTACTATAAACGTCAAGTTGATAATTATTTTAAACAGATAAATTAATGTTAGTTATTCGGGAATTGGTTGCTGATAATTAATAATCCATTAATGATGAAATTAAAAGTGCCTCATAAATTAATTTGAGGCACTTTTAATTTTTTATAATACCAAATTTAAAGTTTAGATTCTTACTTTACGGAAGTCTGCGATTTTACCGAAGGCTTCCGTAAAGCAAGAATCTCTCTGTAACCGATTCTCAATAAATTCTTACCCGTAACTATTAACCAATTCCCTTAACCACTTTAAACTCCACACGTCTATTAATTTCACGTTCTTTTTCGCTTCCCGTTTGTTTCAATGGTCTTGCACTACCGTAACCTTTTGTCTGTATTCTTCGTCCTTCAATGCCTTTTGTTACAAGATATTTCTTACATGAATTAACTCTTTCCAGAGATAATTGAATGTTCTCCTCAATATCTCCTGTAATATCTGTGTGACCTTCTAATAAGATTTCTACTTGACTATATTTTTTTAATTGCCTAACTAACTTATCTAATTCTCCATGAGATTCTGGTTGTAATTCAGATTTTCCTAATTGAAAAATAATGTTTTTTAATCTTATACTTTCATTAATGCTTGTTGTTGCGGTAATTAACTCATCTTTTTCTTCTTCAATAATCTTTATTGATTTTATACTAAAATTATTACATCCTGCCATTTCAGTAAAAAATCCTAATTTTACGGTATCAATTTTTACTAAGGAAATTATGTCATTTTTCTTAGTTGAATAATTAAAAATGGCGTTTCGTCCCAATAAAAGTGTCATCATACTTCCTGATGAACTTATATATTCCATAATATCATTAGTTGGGTTAATTTCGTTGGAAGTATTCATTACGTCTGCTTTTATAACCTTATATTCATTATTTATTGAAATATACCAAATTCCATTTCCTCGATTTTCTTTAACCACCAAATCATCTTTTTGATTTATAAAAAAATTACACCCATTTCTGCAACTTTCTTTTTTCCAACCTTTCACCGACATATTATCTGTCCACAAAACATCCAGTTCAGCTTTACGAATATCAATTCTTACAAGATTTTCCATTGTAGTGGAAATAAAATATAATTTTCCTTTTGAATCAACTGCCCCAGAAACCCATCCACCATCTGCATTTGAAGGCAATGTCCACTTACTGAAACTTCCTTGTTGGCTTTTGGGGTTGTACTCATATACGGGCGTGCGAGCTTGTTCATAACCCTTTACTGCATAGAGTTTATTATTTGTTCCCTTAGCAAAAGCATTACTTCTAAACGGTAATACTGTCCCTAATTGTTTTACCACTCTATCTTTACTTTCTATATTTTCAATTTCCAGTAAATTTCCTGTTTCAGTTATAGCATAAACTTTATCATCACAATTATTAGGAATACCTGTTGACTCATATTTGTCCTCCTTCTGTCTCAGTCCATCTCTGGGTTTTTGTCCTAAACTTATTTGTATAACATTAAATAGTATAGTTACAGTCAGGAGATATTTTATTAACGGATTTATGATTTTCATTACCTATTTGGTTACCTATTTCTAACTCACCGAGTTACTGATTTTCATTAACTAATAAATTGTGTTGTATCTTTGTATTCATTTCTTAGTAAATTTTTAACAACGATTCCAAATGATTAATTTTTTTAACGAAGATATTGATTTTAAACTCAAAGGTAAGAATAATTTTAAGGCTTGGTTAAAGAAAGTAGCTGAAAAAGAGGGATTTAGAATTAATGACCTAAACTATATCTTTTGTTCGGATAAATATTTACATAAGATGAATCTTGAATATTTAAATCACGATACCTACACTGACATCATAACATTTGATAATTCTGAGGCTGATAATATTATTGAAGGGGACATTTTTATTAGTGTAGATCGCATTATTGATAATTCAAAGATTTTAAATACTGAGTTTGAGGATGAAACTAAACGTGTTATTGTTCATGGTCTTCTACACTTGTGTGGTTATGGTGATTATTCTGTCGAAGACAAAGTCGAAATGAGGCGGTTAGAGGGTGAGTATATTAATATTTTTACCGTGAAAACAACCAATAGTTTCACGTGAAACGGTTGATTAAAACAACATGAAATAACGAAATGGATAATAGAATAAAAACACAATACCACATCAAAAAAAGGATTTCACTAAATCTAAGACGGTTTGTAAGGGGTCAAAAAATGAGACTTGATAATTATGAAAACGAAATAATCAAGTATATAAAATTAAGTAGAACAGATTTTAGGGAGTACATTGAACATCAATTTATAAAGGGAATGACTTGGGAAAATTATTGTATTGATTGGGAAATAGACCATATTGTTCCAGTTAGTAATTTTGATATGTATGATGATGATGAATTGAGCATTTGCTGGAACTACCTAAATTTAATGCCCATGAAATGTAAAGACAATGAGCTGAAGGCAAATTCACTATACTTCGCTAAAATAGAATTAGATAAAAGGCAAAAAATATTATTAAGTAACGATATAATTAAGAAACTTAAGGATAGAATTGAACAGGAAGAAGAATTACATTTAAAATACAACTACGATTTAGAGTTCTTGAAATTTTACAACAAAATAAATTATCACTAAAAATATGTACAAAAATTATGATGTAATAGTAGTTGGTGCGGGACACGCAGGATGCGAAGCAGCACACGCAGCGGCAAAAATGGGGTCAAAAGTTTTGTTGATTACTATGAACATGAATACCATTGCTCAAATGTCTTGCAATCCAGCAATGGGAGGCGTAGCAAAAGGGCAGATAGTTCGTGAAATAGATGCACTTGGAGGAATGTCTGGAATAATTTCGGATAAAACAATGATCCAATTCCGAATGTTAAACCGTTCAAAAGGACCTGCGATGTGGTCACCACGTTGTCAATCGGATAGAATGAGATTTGCTGAGGAATGGAGAATGACATTAGAACAAAATCTTAATGTAGATTTTTGGCAAGATACTGTATCAGGACTTTTAATTGAAGGCGATAAAGTAGTAGGAGTAAAGACACAGTTAGGAGTAGAGTTTAAAGCTAAATCGATAGTCTTAACAAATGGAACATTTCTAAATGGTTTAATTCATATTGGAGAAAAAAACTTTGGTGGCGGAAGAACAGCGGAAGGAAAAGCTACTGGCATTACTGAACAATTAGTTGAATTAGGTTTTGAAGCGGGTAGAATGAAAACAGGGACGCCTCCGAGAGTTGATGCACGTAGTTTGGATTTTTCTAAAATGGAAGAACAAAAGGGAGATGAAAATCCAAGTAAGTTCTCATACACCAATACTGAACCATTAACAAAACAACGTAGCTGTTGGATAACTTATACAAATCAAGAAGTACATGATGTATTAAAAACAGGTTTTGATAAATCCCCGATGTTTGCGGGTAGAATTAAAGGATTAGGTCCTCGGTATTGTCCGTCAGTAGAAGATAAAATAAATCGTTTTGCTGATAAAGACCGCCATCAGATATTCGTTGAACCAGAAGGATGGAATACCGTTGAAGTTTATGTAAATGGCTTTTCAACTTCCTTGCCAGAAGATGTACAATATGAAGCCTTGAAAAAAATTCCAGGATTTGAAAATGTTAGAATGTTTCGCCCAGGGTATGCCATTGAATATGATTTCTTTCCACCAACACAATTAAAATCAACGCTTGAAACAAAAAAAATTGAGAACCTATTTTTTGCAGGACAAATAAATGGAACGACGGGATATGAAGAAGCTGCTTGTCAAGGATTAATAGCAGGAATTAATGCCCATCAAAAAGCAAATAAACTTCCCGATTTTGTACTGAACCGTTCAGAGGCATACATTGGTGTTTTAATTGATGATTTGATCAATAAAGGCACGGATGAACCATACAGAATGTTTACTTCAAGAGCCGAGTACAGAACTTTGTTACGACAAGATAATGCTGATGTACGTTTGACGGCAAAAGGTCACTTAATTGGATTGGCATCGGATGAGAGATTAGTAAACGTTCAAAATAAAATCCATCAAGCAAATGAACTGATTGAGGAGATAAAAATATTAAAAGTTAATCCAAATGAAGTCAATGAGAAATTAAAAAGTTTTGGAACGGCTACATTGAGAGAAAAAGTATCATTGTGGAATTTATTAAGAAGACCAAATATTGAAATCCCTCATTTGAGAACGTTGACAGAAGAGACAGAAATGTTATTTTCAAAATACTCGGACGAAGTGTTAGAACAAGTGGAAATTAATGTGAAATATGAAAGCTATATTGAGAAGGAACAATTGATGGTTGACAAACTAAAACGATTAGAAAATTTGAACATTCCAACAGAATTTGATTATATGAAACTGAAGACAATATCCATTGAAGGTCGTCAAAAATTAACCAAAATTAGACCGCAAACCATTGGAATGGCCTCAAGAATAAGTGGTGTTTCGGTTTCAGATATTTCAGTTTTGATGGTTTATATTGGAAGATAATTTATTTTGATTAAATCCAAAGAAGTTGTTGAACAAACTTACCTTGACACATTCGTTGAGAGTAAGAACTTTCGAAAAATTTGCAAAAGAAGACAGAGAGCAATAATTATGGACCTGTATGGAAACAAAACCGTGCAGGTCTTTTTTTGTATCTTT
>JAYVRF010000003.1:0-12631 GCA_043756925.1 Arcicella sp.
CGAATATCGGGACAGTTTTCTTTAAAAGTTATGCCTAAAATTAAAACCTTACTTCCTTCAATTTTATGTCCTTTTTTAATGAGTAATTTTATCAATTTATTCGCCACAAAAATACCCATATTGTCGTTTACTCTTCTGCCTGAAAGAATTACTTGTGGGTAATATCCAAGACTTTCTGATTTATGGAGTAAATAATAGGGGTCAACGCCAATGCAATGTCCGCCCACCAATCCGGGTTTAAATTTTAAAAAATTCCACTTTGTTCCAGCGGCTTCTAATACTTCGGAAGTATCAATTCCCATTTTATCAAAAATCAAGGCTAATTCATTAACAAAGGAAATATTTACATCCCGTTGAGCATTTTCGATAGCTTTACTGGCTTCAGCTACTTTCAAGGAAGTGGCTTTATAAGTACCTGCTTCAATGATTGAACCGTATAAATCATCCACAAAATCGGCAATTTCGGGCGTTGAACCAGAAGTTACTTTCTTGATTTTTGTGAGCGTATTTACTTTATCTCCTGGGTTAATTCTTTCGGGAGAATAACCACAAAAGAAGTCTTTATTAAATTTTAAACCACTTTCTTTCTCTAAAACGGGCACACAATCTTCTTCCGTACATCCTGGATAAACGGTTGACTCATAGATAACCACATGACCTTGTTTAAGAAATTTCCCAACCGTTTTACTGGCAGAAAGGAGAGGCGTTAAATCAGGTTTTTTGTATTTGTCAATGGGTGTTGGAACGGTTACGATGAATATATTGCAAGTGTTTAATTGTTTTTCATCCGTAGAAAATGACAAATGTTGCAAAGACTTTAATTCCTCGGATGTCATTTCTTGCGTTCTATCATAACCGATTGTGAGTTCATTAACACGAGTTTGATTAATGTCAAAACCTAAAACTGAATACTTTTTTCCAAATTCAACGGCAAGGGGTAAACCAACATATCCGAGACCAATAATGGCAATTTTGATGTTTTCGGGTTGGGAAATTTTGTGCATAATTAACCTCAATAATGATTTCGGAAATGATAAATGACTTCTGACAAGAACATAAAGATAAGTAGCTAATGACTAACTATCCAAAAGCATTTTTCGTTTTTTATTACTTAACGAATACCTGTCACTCAAATTGACAAAATTTTACACCAATTAAAGGATAAAATAAAACGGATTTACCATAAACTCCTCCCCAATTTTAAATGAAGGTTAATCTATGGTTAATCCGTAGTGTACCCGTAGTGAAACCATGGTGAATCCCACTGAGTCTACTTGACATTTTGAAAATCTTTCAATACAGCATCCGAAACTTGATCGTATTATCAATTTCCTTCAATTCTGCCACAATTTCATCGGCGTATTGTTTGGCAATATCCGTGATTACATAACCAATTTCGTTGGTGGTTTTTAAATATTGTCCTTTGATATTGACGTTATATTTGGCAAAAATATTGTTGATCTTTGCTAAAATACCAGGTACATTTTGATGAATATGCAACATACGGTGAGCATCATCCAAAGGTGGTAGTTGTAGTTCAGGGAAGTTTACGGAGCCATAGGTGCTACCATTATTGATAAATTGCAGTAATTTACTTGGTACAAATTCGCCAATATTTGCCTGTGCTTCTTCGGTTGAACCGCCTATGTGTGGAGTCAAAATTACTCTTGGCAAACCTCTTAATTCATTGATAAATTCTTCATCATTGCTTTTCGGTTCACTTGGAAACACATCCACGGCGGCTCCCCAAACTTTTCCAGATTTTAGGGCATTTACTAAGGCAGGAATCTCCACAACGTGTCCACGAGAAAGATTTACGAAGATTACGTTGTCTTTCATTTGGGCAAATTCAAGTTCACCAATGATGTTTGCGTTTGCTTTACGTCCATCTACGTGGAGGGAAATGAAGTCTGAGATGTTCAGTAATTCCTGCAAGGTTCCGCACTTTTTGGCATTTCCCAGAGCCAATTTATCAACGGTATCATAAAAATGAACTTCCATACCCAAAGCTTCGGCAATGACGGAAAGTTGCGTTCCGATGCTTCCATAACCCACCAAACCCAATTTTTTACCCCTGATTTCATAAGAATTTTTGGCTGATTTATCCCAAATTCCTTTGTGCATTTTATTGGATTTGGTCATAATATCACGGGTCAGCATAATCATTTCGCCAATCGCCATCTCCACCACTGAACGAGTGTTTGAATAGGGAGCATTGAAAACAGCCACGCCACGACGTTCACATTCGTCCAAATTGATTTGATTTGTACCAATACAAAATGCTCCGACTGCCATTAAACGACTGGCGTTTGGATGTTCCAAAACTCGCTTGGTCAAATTGGTTTTTGAACGTAAACCCAAGATAGAAACGCCTTTGATTTTCTCAATTAATTCATCTTCATCCAAAGCACCTTTCAATAATTCTACTTGAAAACCTTCTGTTTTAAACGCTTTTACACCATTTGGATGAACGTTTTCTAACAACAAAACTTTGATTTTTGATTTTGGATAAGATTGAGCTCGGTTCAAATCGTTGATGTAGAGAAACTCATCAAAAGATGCTACCACTTCATCGGCTACGTCGGTTACTTTTTTACGAGAAACGTTCTCGGTGAAGGCAAAAAACTTGTTTGCCAAACCAGACTCACGGAGTTCATAATCGGTGTATCCATCACCGATAGCGTATATATCTCCCTCAAAATCAAGTAATTGTAAGAGTTTTACTTTCCCCTTGTCTTGGGATAGAAGGTTGGTTTCGTCATAACCTGTGATGTTTCCATCAGCATCATATACGAAAGTGTTGGCGTAAATATTCTCTTCCAAAATACCCATTGCCATTGCAACAGGAACAATAAAATCCTTAAAACCAGAGGAAACAATGTAAACCGAAGCCGCATTTTCACGTAAAAATGCTTCATTACGGGCAAAGGAATCGGAGATTTTACCCATCAAAAACTCAATCAATTCCATTACGTGAGAACGATTAGCAGGGAGAAGTGCAACCCGTGCTTTGAGCGAGTCAGCAAAACCGATTTCGCCAGCCATGCCTTTATCGGTAATGGCTTTGATTTCACCTACGATTTTATCACGGTCTTTGTGTCCTTTTAGGGCAATCGCTGCCAATTCGTCAAGCCCTTCTACTTTGGTAAAAGTTGAGTCAAAATCAATGACGTAAATAATTTCTTGTGCTGTGTTTGTTAACATGTATGTTCTAATCTTTTATTGCTTGATTTTATTAATTTTACAAAGAATAAAGACGGTTTCGGATGTGAGAGAAGATTCTGCAAATAATCACATCAACTCATTGTTTATTCTCATACTGCCACCATCCATTCCAAAGCCCTTCTTTCCGACCACAAAACGCCTTGATAATCTATTGGATAAAACCCACAATGTCCACCCATTTTTGGAGCTTGGAAATAGACTTTTTTTATGGATTTTATCTTTTCAAAAGGGAAACATTCCTCTGACAGAAAAGGGTCGTTTTGGGCGTTAATGATTAAGGCTGGAATGTTGATTTTATCCAAAAAGTACAGTGAACTATTACGCTCGTAATAATCTTCGGCATCTATAAATCCATGGAGTTGTGAAGTGTAAGCATCATCAAAATCTTTTAAAGTCTTTATTTTGGCAATGTTTGAAGTGTCAATCTGAAATTCGGGGAAACGTTGAGATTTCTCCAAAATCTTACTTATTAAGGATTTATTAAATCGTTTGGTGTAAAGCCAGCCAATCTTTTTGCTACTACTTGATAAATGTAAAGGTACTGAAAAAGTGATGGTCTTCTGAATTTCTGGATAAAGATTTTGTCCTTTTTCTCCAAGATATTTCAAGGTTAAATTCCCGCCGAGACTAAATCCGACCAAGTATATTTTATCATAACTTTTTGATAATGAATATTTTATAACGGTTTCTAAATCATTGGTTGCCCCACTGTGATAAAAGGTTTTGGTCTGATTCATTTCGCCTGAACAACTCCTAAAATTCCAAGCTAAACAGTCAAAGCCGTTTGCATTGAAATTTTTGACCATGCCCGTAATGTATTGGCGTGAAGTATCACCTTCGAGACCGTGGGATAAAATAATTATTGAATTGTTGACGGTTAGACGATTCGTTTGCTTACGATTCGACGATTCAGTCGTTGGATTATGTTTTGAGAAATCTATGTCCAAAAAGTCACCGTCAATTGTTGGGATTCTTTCACGTAGATAATTTATGCCTTCAACTTTCCGAAAAAGAGATGGGAAAATTGTTTGTGATTGACCATCGGGAAGCCAAAAAGGTGGTTTGTAGTCGTCTGTACTGATAATTGGCATAGATTTCAAAATTATAGTTTGAATTTACATCCAATCTTTGAATAGTTTAATATTTATGAGGAATATCCATAAATTTTCATGGAATAATTAAAGTAAAAGGGCAAAAACAATGAATGTTAATGCCCTTTTGTATTAGGATAGAGGAATAAACGCTTACTTATAAAATTGACTTTCGTTTGATTTAGGTTCATTATAACCTTCCATATCATTCAAATTTCCTCGCTCAGAATGTTCAATTACGTCTTCTTCCAAGTCCGCAGAATCAGTATATTCTTCGGTTTCTGCTACTGGCTGTTGAATAATCGTTGGTTCTTGCGTTTGAGGTGTTACTTCGTCTGGATTTGTCAATGGACGTTGATTACCTGTTTCTTCAGTTTCTGGCTGCACTTCTGGGTCTGGCTGTGTATATCCTTGATTATTTCCTGCCTCTCTCACAGCTTCCCCCATCGGTCCATCTTCCCAAGTTTTTTCTTCCGTGTTAGTAATCACTTTATTTGGCATTTCACCACCTTGTAAATCATTATTAGATGGGATATAGTCACTTTGATTATTTTGCTGATTTTCCATGATTTTATTGATTTTGTTATGTTAAGGTTTAGCATAAAATCATTCCATGTTCAATCATAAAACTGTAAGAAAATAGGTGTACTTTTTTGTGGATTTTATGTACAACTTAGGGAATTTTCACCTCATTATAGGGCAGATTTGTTAAATAATTCTCAAAAATATCTGCATGAACTAATTTTTTAGTATGTTCACCCAAGTAATTAGTTTTTAAATTTCTAATCTTTCAACCCATGAAAATCTTCTCATTTTCTCGCTCATTGTTATTGATTAGAAATGCTGAAGGTAATAGTACAAGAAGATTCAATCAAAGTGACAGTTGATATAGTTCGGCATGATTAGGGGTTGGGAAAGACGACTTCGTTTTAAACAAAGTCGTCCTTAAAATCTACATTCCAACCTTCGGAAAAACGGGCAAACTCTCATTTCCATCTTCACCAACTGCCTGAACAGCAAAGAAATAGTTATCTTTTGAATAGGGGAGGACTATGCCATTTTTGGTCGTAAAAATCTTCTTTTGCCAAAATGGTTGATAGGTTTCACGCATCAAAACGTAGTAGCCTTTTATCTTGCCAGACTTTGGTGCTTGCCAGAATAAAGTCGTCGAATTAGTCAAGTTTTTGGTATCAATCGTCAAGTTTTGAACCGTTGATGGAGCCTTCGCTAAATTAGAAAGTGTGGCCAAGTTCATAGCAGTATTTTTACGGAGATATTCAAAATCCATCGCCTCGGCAACGTCCCCGTACTTTGTTCCTTTTTCACTACGAACGTCTTGGTGTTGATGCTCATAATTTTCATTCATTTCCGTGATTCTGACCGCTGGAAAGCCTTTTTGAACGAATGGTGTATGGTCGCCTCCACGCAAGAAACGGTCATTCCTGTATATCATTACCACCTCCAAATTATCCACGTAACGCTCGCCAATTTCCTTAGTGTAACGTGCCAAAGTACGTGCTTTTCCATCATTTTCATTCCCAAAATTACGAATACTTGGCGCTTTTTTCTCAATTTCAAAAATCGGTAAACCTTCACTAAAAATTCTTATCCTGGTATTATCAATAATATTAGTTTCATTAGAATTATTTGAACCCATAATATCATTATTCAAGATTCCTTCAATGTTAGTTTTGTCCTCAAAAGCCTGATTAGCAAAATGTTCTGCTCCTAAAAGACCTTGTTCTTCACCACTTACGACCAAGAAAATAACGGTTGCTGGGAATTTAGCTTTTGCCATAATTCTTGCCAATTCTATGACTGCCGCCGTTCCCGAACCATCATCATTGGCTCCAGGAGCATCATCAGTGCGATTCATTACGCTTGAGACACGGCTATCAATGTGTCCAGAAACCAAAAAAACACGGTCGTCGGTTGGGTCTGTGCCTTTGAGTGTTGCAATAACATTCCCCATCGGAACGTCCACATCAATCCTTTTGGTATCCGCTTTTTGTGTCCATGAATCAATTTTGGCGGTCATTCTACCGTCAGATTGTTTCGCAAATTCCTGAAACCGACTCAAAACCCAAGTTCGTGCTGCCGCAATTCCTCTTTTTGGGTTGGAGGTATTAGTGCTACTGAGCGTACTGCGAGTACCAAAACTTACTAATTTCAAAATATGAGATTTGAGACTATCTGAATTTATTTCCGAAACCATACTTTCAATAATGGGGTCTCGTTGAATAATTTTTTGGGAGAATAAGGACGAAAAAGTGGCAGTAGTGAAAAGGAAAGTAATAAAAAGTTTCTTCATGGGAGATTTTTGGTTTGATGATGAACCATAAAAATACAGATAGATTCGTTATTCTCCAATTTCTATGTAAACTATTAAATCTATGTGGCTGCAAAAACAAAAAAGTCGAGCATCGCCCGACTTTTTGTACCCTCTTCTGTTAACCAAAAAACTAATCAATTATAAAATTTTCTAATTTGAATATGCATACATATGTAATCTATCCTTCAATTCTTTTCTTGCAATGTGAATTCTGTTCTTTACTGTTCCAATTGGAATATCTAATTTCTCCGCAATTTCATGGTATTTGAATCCTCGAAAGTGCATCATGAATGGAGTTTTGTAGGCATCTTCCAATGCACCAACCGCATTGTTTATATCGTTCATCGCAAACGTACTGATGGACTCGTTATTGGTGCTACTTTCCATTGAGTTTATAAAATGCAAATTATCAGTAGTATCAATAAAAGTGTTCTTTCTCACCATACGTTGGTAATTGGTGATGAAAGTATTTTTCATAATAGTATATAACCACGCCTTCAAGTTAGTACCCTCTGTGTATTTATCACGGTTGGTGAATGCTTTCAATAAAGTATCTTGTAATAAATCATTTGCCTCTTCATAATCCCGAGTCAACTTCATAGCAAAAGGCTTCAAAGATTTTGAGACTTTGCCGAGATGAAATGTAAATTCTAATGCTGTCATCGCTTTAATACGTTTTAGTAATTTGTTTAACAAATATACTATAACATTAAACAAAAAACCAAATTAATTGAAAAATTTATTTTAAATTAATTTGTGAGCAAGTCATAAATCTAATAATTTTATTCTAAAATAGCCTTATTTTGGCTAATAAAGGCATGTTTTTTAATTAATTCTGTATTAGTTACTAAAAAATATTTTACAAGAACTGTTATTATTAATGTAGTCTGTTTAATCATTAAGTACATAATAGTAAACAAATAGTTCGTTTTCTGTCAAGAAAAATTATTTACTTTATTGTCTTTTCTGTTAGTAATTATTGTGAAAATCGTTAAATACAATTTAAAAAAATCATACCATATCTAATGAATTGATTGATTATCAAATTATTGGAATAAAAATAAGTGTTTATTGCCAAGAAATATCAGGTAAGATTTGAAACAGGTTAATTTAAGTTGCCATTAAAACAATCGAACCCAACAGATTTTCGTTAATTTTACTTCTATAAATAAAAACCAGAAAATATGTCTTTTAAAAGTTCCTCTTTGTTCATCATTCTCTTGTTATCAATCAGTTCATCAATATTTTCACAAGATAAAATTGGTCATTTTTCGGTGGGTTTTCAAAGTGGCATTTTGATGCCTTTTGGCGATAACAAAGGCATTGCTTCTGAACAAATGGGAATCAGTAATGGACTGACTTTTAAGTATTTACCCTCCGAACATTTTGCGATGGGATTGAGTTTAAGAATAATGAACAACCATTTTCAAGGGCAATCAACGGCTTCTAACGTACCTATCACCCAAGTACCTTTCACCTTTGATTTTGACTGGTATCCAACCGATTGGCGATTGAAACCTTATGTAGGAATAGGGGCAGGATTAAGTTTTTTTACTGTTACACCAGTTAGTGGATTGGTCAATACATTGAAAGAAATTCCAGATACTTACACAACTCCTGCCTATTTAGCAACTGGACGGGCAGGGTTAAAATATCAACTGAGTGACCGTTTTAGTGTTCACGGAGAAGCCACCTATTACATGGTTTCTGAACCAGGAGAAGCATTTTTGTGGCAACAAAATGATGGAACGATTTATAAACAATTTTCAAAAAAGGCTTCTTTTACCGTGGGTTTGTTTTATCATTTTAAAGAATAATATCAGTAAGTAAAAATAAATAGCCTAATCTAAAAAAGCCTTTCAGGGTTGTCTGAAAGGCTTTTTGTATCAAATGTATATGAAAAGTATTGAAAATATCCAACGTTGCCACTGGGTTAATGACGACCCAATTTATATTGATTATCACGACCATGAGTGGGGTGTTCCGCTGCACGATGATGATAAATTATTTGAATTTCTAATCCTCGAAGGCTTTCAAGCGGGTTTGAGTTGGATAATAGTTTTGAAGAAGAGAGACAATTTCCGTAAGGCATTCGATAATTTCAAAGCCTTAAAAATTGTTAAATATGATGAGCAAAAAGTTGAGGAATTAATGCAAGATTCGGGCATCATTCGTAATCGTCTAAAGATTCAAGGAGCTATTACAAACGCTAAATTATTCCTCGAAATCCAACAAGAATTTGGCAATTTTGCTCAATATATTTGGCAATTTACCAACGGTCAAACCATTGTAAATCAATGGAATAATGCTTCGCAAGTTCCAGCCAGCACACTCATTTCTGATGCCATGAGCAAAGATTTGAAAAAGCGTGGATTTAAGTTTATTGGCTCAACTATTTGCTATGCCTTTATGCAAGCAACGGGTATGGTGAATGACCATCTGATAAATTGTGTGAGTTATAAGTCATAATGCGTTCCAAAAATTGAGGTGGTTTTCGTACCTTTGTAACTACGACAGGAATAATAGCTTACGTAGAAAAAGACAAAATCAGTTGATAGGTAAAATCTCTGTTTAATGTTCATAATTAATTGCCAATTCCTCTAACAAAAAAATATTCAATGAATCCTCGTATCGTCATTATTCCTACTTACAACGAAATTGAAAATATCGAAGCCATTATTGGTAAAGTCATGAGCCTTGAACCAACTTTCGATTTATTGATTGTTGACGATGGTTCACCTGATGGTACTGGACAAAAAGTTAAAGAATTACAAACACAATTTGGTACAAACCGTTTACATCTACAAGAACGTAAAGGAAAATTAGGGTTAGGGACTGCCTACATTCATGGATTCAAATATGCCCTCAATTTAGGTTATGAGTACATTTTTGAGATGGATGCCGACTTTTCGCACAACCCTGATGATTTGGTGAAATTGTATAATGCCTGTGCCAATGATGGGGCTGATATGGCAATTGGTTCACGGTATATCAATGGTGTAAACGTGGTTAATTGGCCCATGAGTCGGGTTTTAATGTCTTATTTTGCGGGATATTATGTTCGATTTATCACGGGAATCCCAATCATGGACGTAACGGCGGGTTTCAAATGTTACACCGCCAAAGTGTTGAAAACCATTAATTTAGATTCTATAAGATTTGTGGGATATGCCTTCCAAGTAGAGATGAAATTTACTTCTTGGAAATACGGTTTCAAAATTGTGGAAGTACCAATTATTTTTACTGACCGAACAAAAGGACAATCCAAAATGTCGGCTAATATCTTCCAAGAAGCTATTTTAGGCGTTTTACAAATGAAATTTAATAGTTTTTTTAAAAAATATGATAGAGTATTATAACCACATCAAAGCGATTCATATTATTTTCGTAACCGCTTGGTTTGCAGGGCTTTTTTATTTGCCACGCCTTTTTGTCTATCATACCGAAGCCAACATTAAACCTGAATTTGAGCGTGATATTCTACAAAAAGAGTACAAAAGAATGCAAAAAATTCTGTTCAATGCCATCATGATTCCTGCGATGTGGCTCACAATTATTTCTGGAATTTCAATGGTTTGGATTCAATGGTGGGAAGCCTTTCCACAATTGGGTTGGTTGCACATCAAACTTTTATTCGTGGTTGGCTTAGTTATTTACCACTTTTATTGTCGAAAACTCATTTTAGAATTGCATCAAGATAAATTCAGATTTACAGGTTTCCAGCTACGATTATTTAACGAAATTGCCACAATTTTCCTCTTCGCCATTGTGTTTTTGGTAGTTTTGAAAAACTCTGTTGACTGGATTTGGGGAATTGTTGGACTTTTGACTTTTGCCATCGTCATTATGTCAGCAGTAAGGATTGTGAAGCGGATTCGGGAGAAAAAGTAATGTGTAAAATATGCAACATCAAAAAGCCTTGCCAGTTGCAGGGCTTTTTGCATTTTGAGATGATTGATTTTATCTAATTTCAGTAAGATACTTCTTTTTGAATTATATTTATAAAACGATTTAAAGGGTAACATATGAAAATATTAATCATTGAAGACGAATTTATTTTAGCATCAGAATTGGCTGAAACCCTTGAATTAGAGGGTTATGAGGTTGTTCTAACGGTAGACAATGGACAAGAAGCCTTAGATTTCTTCAAGGGAAATAATGTTGATTTGGTGCTCTGCGACATCAATATTAACGGTGATTGGGATGGTATCGAAACCGTCAAGAAACTGGTTGCTATTAAACAAGTCCCCATCATTTACTTGACTGCTTTTACAGATAAAGACACCTTGGAAAGAGCCAAACAAACTTTCCCTGCGGCATATATTCCCAAACCCTATCACATTATAAACCTCAGAATGGCGATTGAATTAGCCATTAATAATTTTGCGGTAAAAGTTCAACCTTTGAAAATCGTGAGAGATGAAAAGACTGAAAACACTCAAAAAGAGATATTTTTACAGGTAAATGATGATATTTTCATTAAACAAAATTATCAATTTGTAAAATTTTCATTGCGTGAAATTCTGTATTTAGAGGCAGATAATATTTATACGAATATTAACACAACGAATAAAAAATACGTAATTCGGCAATCCATTGGTAATGTTCACGAGCGACTTCCAGTCAAAAACTTAATCCGTGTGCATCGTTCATTTGTGGTGAATATTAATAAAATAGACTCATTTAATGAACACGAAGTGATTGTTCAAGGACACGCAATTCCAATCAGTCGAACGTACAAAGATGAGTTTATGAAGCATTTTATGTTTCGGTAGAACAGTCCTTCGGGGCTTTTATGCTGCAACCTTCGGAATACTTAACTCAAAATATGTCCCTTGATTATTCTCAAATTTATAAGTTCCTCTCAGTTGTTTCGATAATCCTTTAATCAGTTTTTGTCCAAAAGAATTTGATTTCTGACTAACTAATTTTTCATCAATTCCGATACCATTATCTTGGATTTTTAACGTAATTTCTTTGTCATTTTTTAAGGAAATATATAAGGCTGGACGTTCAATTCCTTCGTAGGCATATTTAAAAGAATTGGTAATTAACTCATTGACAATCAACCCTAAAGGAATTGCTAAATCAACGTCTAAGGCTGGATTTTCCACTTCAATAGTTAAGTCAAAATCATCAGGGGTATGTCCATAGGCTTGCATCAAACTCTCAGCAAGTTCCGTAAAATAATCTTTAATATTTACCGTCGAAACATCATCAGTTTTATACAATCTTTGATGAATTAACGACATCGCTTGAACCCTCATTTGTCCCTCTCTAACTGCCTTAGCCGCATTTTTATCTTCCAAACGATTAGATTGCATACTCAAAAGACTACTTACAATTGCCAAATTATTCTTGACCCGATGGTGCAATTCTTTCATCAAAATGGTCAATTGCAGAGATTGTTCCTCAACTTTTAATTTATTTTGATTCAGTTTTTGATATAAATAATAACCGCCAACTAAAGAAACTAATAAGACTGTAAAACCCGAAATTGCCCAAATTAGCTGCGTTTGTTGAGTATGATTCTGCTCGTCTAATTCCTTAATTTGGGTTTCTTTCTGAACGGTCTCAAATTGCGTTTGCAGGGTTGCTACGGTTTTACGAGCGTTTTGATTGGTTAAGGTATCATACAAGACTCGCCACCTTTTCTGGGTTTCGTAAGCCGCAGGAATGTTGTTTTGAGCATCGTATATTTTGCGTAATAAATCAGTGCTTTCAACTCTTAATTGTAAGGATTGTGCCTGATTTTCAACTAATTGTAAACCTTTCAAAGTGATTTGTTGAGCCAAAGAATAATCTTTCTTTTCGTATAAAATCTCCCCTTTTTTTTCTAATGCCATTGCCTCCGCATAACCTCCATAAGTGTTGTTTTTATGGTAAAATTTAATGGGTTCTTCTAAGGTTTTGAGTGCTTTATCGTAATCTTTACTATTTTTATACAAGCCTGATAAATTCAATAATCCTCCATGATACGCTT
>JAYVRF010000004.1:0-12593 GCA_043756925.1 Arcicella sp.
TCAGGATCATCACCAGTATGAAGTAATCCATAAATGCCAGGAGAACAATTATTTTTAGCACATTCATTTGGCTTTGTATGACCTAAACCACACAAATTATTATAAAAAATAAAATGATTATCGCTCAATAATTTTCTTTCTGAATTAATCATAAACGCCGAAGCATCTAAATCGAAAGGATGTCCAGTTCCTTCATTTGGATCCCAGCCCAAGCCAACACTAATTTTAGACAAACCAATATCAATTTTTTGTCCTTTCACTAAACTAATCGCCATACTGGAAAATATTTTTGTTTGAATATTTCAAATATAGTTAATTTTTCCTTTCCAAGAAGATTTTTCAAGAAGATTGTTTTGAATGGTTATATGTTGGTATAACCCATGGAAATTCTGTACACAAAAAAGAGGCAGAATCTCCGCCTCTTTTGTATTATAAATCAAAATTGTATTTTAAAACAAGTACCCGTTTTTCTCAATTGATGCTTCTGCAACACGTCTGCGAGCATTTTTCAAGTTCATTGGCTCTATTTTTGTAAATCTTTTCAAGCCCATCAACATCACCCTCAATTCGTCTCCTTCCGCAAAACTGGTGATGGCTGTTTTTCCTGCTGTGTTTACTTTATCAACGGCAGTGTGTAAGTAAATCATGGCGGCGTCTTTCTGTAATTCACAAGCCGCTTCTCCACGCACACCAATTAATTTTTCAACTCTCAATAATGCCGATTCAGCCACATAAAGCTCAATCATCATGTCTGCTAAGTTCATAATAATTTCTTGCTCATGTTCAAAAGTCGTCATGAATTTTTGCAAAGCCGCACCCGCAATCATCAACGTAGCTTTCTTTAAATTCTTGACCACTTTCTTTTCAGCCATTAAAATTCCGTCTTCTTCTTCCGAATTGAAATCAGGAATTGCCATGATTTCTTTGCCAACTGCCATTGCCGCAGGCATCAAATTCAGTTCACCTTTCATGGCACGTTTCACAATTGTGCCCACCGAAAGCAAACGATTTATCTCATTTGTACCTTCAAAAATACGGTTGATTCTGGCATCTCGATAGGCTCTATCCATCGGTGCTTCTGCTGAGTAACCCATTCCCCCGTAAATCTGCACGCCTTCATCCGTTACATAATCCAATACTTCTGAACCGTGAACTTTCAACATGGCACACTCAATCGCAAATTGCTCAACGCCTTTCAATTTTGCTTGTGCCGATTCCATACCACCCTCCAAAAGGTCTTCAATGGCATCATCAATGTTTTGTCCAGCACGATAACAAGCTGATTCTGAGGCAAATACCTTAGCGGTCATTTCAGCAATTTTATGTTTAATTGCTCCAAAATTACTGATGGCAGTATTGAATTGCTTACGCTCGTTTGAGTAATTAACCGATTGTGAGATAACGCCCTTACAAGCACCCAACACCGCTGAAGCCAATTTAATACGACCAATATTCAAAATATTTACGGCAATCTTGAAACCTCCTTCACGGGTAAATAATTGATTTTCAACGGGAACAACGCAATCCGTGAAAAACACTTGACGAGTCGAAGAACCCTTAATTCCCATCTTACGTTCCTCTTCGTTCATCGTAATGCCGCCAAAAGTTTTCTCAACAATAAATGCTGATAAAGATTTGTCTGAATCAATCTTGGCAAAAACGATAAAAAGGTCAGCAAAACCAGCGTTTGTTATCCACATTTTTTGCCCGTTGATAATGAAATTTTTCCCATCTTCCGACAAAACCGCCTTCGTTTTTCCTGAGTTTGCATCCGAACCCGAATCTGGTTCTGTTAAGCAATAAGCTGCTTTCCACTCACCAGTGGCAAGTTTTGGCAAATATTTCGCTTTTTGTTCTTCGTTTCCATAATATAAAATTGGCAACGTTCCAATGCCTGTATGAGCTGAATATGCCACCGAGAACGAATGTCCACCTCCACAAGCCTCTGCCACCAACATGGAAGTATTAAAGTTCATGCCGAACCCGCCATATTCCTCTGGAATTGCAGTGCCTAACAAACCCAATTCACCCGCTTTATCCATCAATTCTACCATTAAATCAGTATTTTTGGCATAATCAATATCATCCAAACGTGGATGAACCTCCGTGCGAAGGAAATCCAAACAAGTCTGAGAAATCATCTGCTGTTCTTCCGTGAATTCTTCGGGGATGAAAATATCCCAAGCATTGATGTCTTTAATTAAAAATTCGCCTCCTTTAATTGAAGCCTTGTTTTCTGTAATTGTCATAATTTTGTAATTTAAAATACTGATTGTGAGGTATTTATAAATATATAATTTCAAGCAATAAAAATATTGTTATGCAAGCATACTAATTTTTTGTAAAGATACACAAATAAAAAAATGCTATGCAAGCATAACATTTAAAAAACATTTAAAAGCCAAGAAATGTGCGAGTTTATTAAATTAAAGTTTCTTCCACCAAATTTTCAGCTTTATAATTTGCCGTATCATTATTCACAATTTCATTGATATTTTGCATAACCTCAAAGAAAATATTGAGTTTTTCTTCACCAATTTTTTCATAAATCGCATCATTAAAAAGAATCACTCCTTGACGAGCAAAATCTCTTTTTCGCTTTCCTTCTTCGGTTAAAAATACGTTCACAACTCTGCGGTCGTCTTCATCAATTTCTCTCCTTATCCATTTTTTATCTTCTAAAGATTTTAACATTCTTGTCAGGCTTCTTGCTTCCAAACCCAATGCAGGAGCAATTTTGGTGGCGGGAGTACCTTTTTTTTTGTCAATATTTAACAAAACGTAACCAATTGCCATCGTCATATCGAAAGGTGCGGCATATGAATTATACATCCGACTAATGGCGTGCCAGCCAGATTTTATATGGTAATCAACGGTTTTATCTGCTTTCATAAAATTATTCTAATCAAAGTAAAATTATTATGCACTGCATAACAATACAAAATTGATGAATAAAAATTTGTTATGCAAACATACCTTTAAAAAAGAGAATAGTTGATCCTACATTCGTCTATTACCTACTTTTGACTAACTATTCTCTGTAAATCATTCTCTATTAACTGATTCAGAACATCCTATCCGACTTTTTAAACTGAACTTTAAAACTTTTTCGTCTTTTACATCCCTTATTTTTACGATATATTCACCTGCTGATTGTTGATAAGTCGGTAATAAAATTACTTTATTTTGTTCTTTTGAACGGCACCTCAAAGAACGTCCATGCCCGAAATAGTGCTTACTAAAATGTAATTTTCTTTGACATTTTCCATCTTTACTCTAATTATTTTGTTCCGATGGAATTATTGAAAATTCAATTGTTAAATTTGACGTGGTTTGCACACGTCATTTTAATGTACTTTTGAGCGTGGAATTATCACTCGTTTTCTTTTTAGGTTATTTCGTAAAAGAATTCAAAAAATTGAGCTTATACTTAATTGATGCTAAGTTCAAGGAGGCAATAATATCCGTGGATTGCTTGGGCTGAGTCACGAATGTCATTGCTGACAACGATGTACACGCAAATGCCAGACCTAAGATGTATTTGTAAAGATTTTTCGTGAAAAAATTAGATATTTGCTTCGGGCGGAAAATCGGAGATGTGCACATTAAAATAACCAAAAATGTCATTCCAAAGTGGGAGGAGAATTATAAGTTTTAAAATAATAAGTTTTAGTTGACTTACTGTAACATGCATGAACTTTACAATGCAAAAAGTGAAGGGAATTAATCAAAATTAATTCCCTTTACTTTTTGCATAAAATCTTTAAATCATTTTAGTATAAATTTAACAGATTTATTAATCTTATCGTTTGAAATTCTACCTATGTAAACTCCTTTTGGAAGATGTTTTAAATCAACTGATATTGTATTGTCTTCCAACAGAATATCAGTTTCATAACTCAATTGTCCTAAAATATTCATAGCTTTAAAATTATATTTTCCAAATCCATTTTCAATTCTTATGTTTAAAATATCATCGGACGGGTTGGGAAATATACTTATTTCACTACTTTCATAATCCTCACTTGAAGCCAATCTATTCGTTGCACAGCCGACATTTACAGTGATGGATTGTTTGGTACTTGTTCCACAGCCATTATTTGCCGTTACAGTAACATCAACATTTTTGTTTAAGAATTCTACCACTATACTGGTAGTACCTTGACCCGAAAGTATTTTTGCTTGATTATTAACACTCCAGCTATACGTAGTAACTCCTAATACAGGGGCTATCGTATAAGCCACATTTGATTGCTTTGTACATACGGACATTGGACCATTAATGGCTACAGGCATACTCGGTATTCCTTGCAAGGCAAGACAATTATTAGCACTATTTCCACAGGCATTAATGGTTTTCACGCAAATATTTCCCGCTCCAAAATTATTTGTAAAATTAACGGTAACGGTAGTTGTACCTTGTCCGCTAACAATAGTTGCTCCCGTAGGAGCAGTCCACAAATAAGAATTTGCACCAGCAATAGGAGTGATTGAATACACCTTGTTTGATTGACCGCATAAGCCCCTCGCTTGACCAGTTATTGCCCCTGGAATAGTTGCTATGGATGTAATGGCTAATTTTCTGGGTGTATTTGAAGGACTCTGCCCACAAGCATTTGAAGCGGCTACTGTAATATCGCCCGAGCTAAAAGTATTGCCATAATTAACAGTAATGGAAGTAGTACCTTGACCACTCACAATAGTTGCACCTGTTGGCACAGTCCATACATAAAACGCCGTGTTTGGTACTGCCGCTATGGAATAAACATTATTGGTTGAGTTGCAAACACCCCCATTATTGCCAGTAATGAGTCCAGGAGAAACTGGAACAGCACCTGTCGTGGTAGTAGTCACGCTGGCTGAACCCGTACAACCACTGGTATTAGTAACGGTAACATTAAATGTTCCAGCAGTGGAAACGATAATAGAATGTGTAGTTGCACCATTTGACCAAGCATAACTTGAATAACCTAAACCTGCTTCCAAGGTAGTAGAACTTGATCCACAAAAAGATAATGTACCTGTGATTACGGGTATCGGTGATGCCGCCTGTACAACTACTTTGCTTATACTGGCTGTGCAACCATTGGCATCAGTAACTGTAACCGTGTAAGTACCCGCTGTATTTACTGAAATTGACTGACTTATAGCACCTGTTGACCAACTATAACTTACATAGCCACCATTGGCAGTTAAAGTAGTGCTACCACCTGGGCAAATGTCCGCATTTCCAGTAATAGATGGGGTTGGAGGCGTATAAAAAGAAGTATTAATATTCGTAGTTCCAGTACATCCACTGGCATTCGTTACAGTCACTGAAAAATTAGTTGCCGTATTTACCGTAATTGTTCTGGTAGAGGCTCCTGTTGACCATAAATAGGCATTAAATCCAGCACCTGCATCTAAAGTTGTAGATGACCCTTGGCAAAAAATTGTTGTACCACTGATTATTGGTACTGGGGATGTGGATGCTGTGGTGCTTGCACTTGCGTTTGCCTTACAACCATTGGCGTTTGTTACGGTAAGTGAGTAAGTTGAAGCTGAGGTAACAGTAATGGTACGAGTAGTGGCTGAAGTAGACCATCTATAACTGCTAAAGCCCGCACCTGCATCTAAAGTAGTACTGCCACCTGAGCAAATGCCCAAATTGCCACTAATAATTACAACAGGTAAGGGATTTATATTTATAACCGTTGGAGCAGAGGTAAGAACTCCACAACCAGAGCCATCATTGTATGAAACGGTATATGAACCCGCAGTTTTTACTCTAATACTCTTTGTGGTAGCACCATTGCTCCATACGTTTCCAGTATTTTGGCTTGAAATAAGTAGTACACTATCTCCTTGACAGAAAGTAGTTAGTCCACCAGCCAGAATGGTTGGTGGTGTTATCAAGGCATCGACTACTTTTACCGTTTCTGAAAGCTGACATCCGAGGCTATTTGTGGTAGTTAGTTTATAAATTCCAGAGGTGTTCACGGTTTTTGTAGCCGTAGTTTCGCCACTTGGGAACCATAAATAACTCGAAAAAGTAGCATCTGGAGAGATACTTTTACCGATGGACACCGCATCAATTGCATTATAACCAGCAACCACCTGTGAATTTATGGCTAAACGAATTTCAGAAACAGCATAGGCTGTAATGGGAAAACCAATGCGGGTTTTCTTAGCAATCAAGGTAGGGGGTGTAGCAGTAGCGGTACGACTATACACCATATCCCAAGCTGAAGTTGTTGGGTTTTTCACAAAAACGGTATCTACCGCACCCGTATTAGCAGTCTCATAAATATCTACAAAATTAATTGCTTGTGCATTGGCAAAGCCTAATACAAGGTATTCTCGTTGACCGTCTGGCGTATTACTAATCCATGCGTTCGTACTTACTCCGTAATTTGGATATACATTTGGCGTTCCAAGCACTTGTTTAGCGGTAAAACCAACATTGCTATTTTGGCTACTAAAACCTAATACTTTACTGGCAAATTGTTGGTCTATACTGGCAGCCGTAAGCACAGTAGTGCTACCTGAACAAAGCACTAAATTGCCACTTATCGCTGGCTCTAAGCCAGACGGAACGATTTCAGCATTAATCATTAATCTGCCTTGTATTGGATAATCTACCAAGCCAGTCGCATCCAAATTTGCCCTATAATAAGCACCAATTCTGGTTTCAGCATCTTCCCGTTGGGTACTAACAGGCATATAACCGATGGTTGAGGCTGCTTGTGCTAAACCAATGTAAAAATCGGCATTCTGAAAAGATTGTGGTGTATTAAAATAAAAAGATTGGTAAATATTTGTCGATAAAGAATCAGGCGTAAAAACGGGAGATTGGGCAACTAATGTGCCAGCACTGTTTAAAATAACGGCATATAATGCGTGATTCTTAGCCGATTCTGACAAATATATTTGGGCGGCAATTACCTTTGTACAGCCTTTAACCGTGTATTTATTGAGTAATAAGCCAGTTCCCGTGCCAAATCCTGATGAAGCGATGGCAGAAGAACCGTCATCATATCCCAAATAAGATTGCGTTACTGTTTGTAAATAGGCTTTTGTATTATTATTAATGACGTTTTCACCCGCTTGCATCGGGATAGAGATAGCAACTGTATCTTTTTCTAATAAAGAAGGTGACCAACCACTAAAACTTACAATACTTGAATCTTTGGCTGAAACTGTCAGATTTTTTGTTTCAGTAAAGCGAATAGTATTCGTTCTTTGATCCTTCACCGTTAAGGTTACGGGATAAGTGGCATTTGTATTCGATTTATTGGAAATCAAAGCTGAAATAGGGGTTGGCGATAGAAAGTTTGGGGCTGTTTTACCCAGAGCATACACTGCCACCACTGCCACACTATCTTTCAAAGCAGTAGAACCTAATCTGGTTTCAGGTCTTAAATTTGTATTTTGTAAACGTGATTGCAGACCAGTTGTATTCAAATTAGACCTTCCAGAAAAACTTAAAATAAATCGGAGTGAGTCAATGCCATTATTATTTTTTATTACTGTATTAGCATTGGTACTAACGGTTGTATTCAGGCTTGATAATGCCCCAGAAGAATTTGAATATTCCCAACCCACGTATATACCTTGACCTGTATAAGTAAATAAACTACCCCCTATAAACGGAACGTCATAAGCACCGCCTTGATTCGTAATCTTTAAGCTATCATTATGTACCAAAGTCATTGGATTAATTACATTTGACCAAGTGATAGTTTCTTTTAGTCTGTAACGTAATTCATATCCTGTAGCACCATCAACAGCATTCCATTTGAAAGTACCTGATGATTCTGATAGTGAATTTATAGTTAAATTAATAGGCGGATAACATATTAAAGTGCCAGTAGTAGTAAAAGTTGGTCCAGTAATAAAAGCCCCCGCACCAGCAACACAATTAGTTCGTACTTGCCACTCATATTTTGTACCTGCTACCAAATTACTGTTTAGGGTTGCTGAATTTGTAAAAACGGTTGTTGGTACCCAATTTACAGTTCCAACTCTTCGGTACTGTACCGTATAATAACTGGCTCCAGTGGCTGCTATCCAATTGAGTACCGCTGTGGTTCCGCCAATAGCACCCAGGGTTAAAGCCGAAGGGCTACTACATACACTGGTATTATTAGTAGAAAATGAAGTAGAAATGTATTCAGAATTATTTGATGTACAAGCGGCTTTAACTCGCCATTGGTATAATTTACTTGCCACCAAGTCGGTTGCCGTATAGCTCAAACCTGTGGTAGTGGCTGTTTGGTAGATATTTGTATCTTGATTTTTGTACTCCACCACGTAATTTGTTACGGTAGAAGTAGGTGCTTCCCAATTGAAAGTTGCACTCGTACTGGTAATATCTGTTGTGGAGATGTTAGACGGCAAAATACAAGGCCCTAAATTATCGTTGGAAAAAGTAGCAATCGTTGAGAAGGGTGAATTTGAACCGCAAACAGCCCTTACCTGCCACTCATAACTACCCGCATCCATACCAGAAGGAATGTTATACGAATTGTTAGTAGTGGTCACGTTAGTCCAAGAAGTATCTACTCTACTCACTAAATCAGAGCTATTTTGTAAATAAACTTTGAAGGCACCTTTTGCGGCAACATTTTGGGCAACCCCTTGCGTAAATCCGATTGAGTTAATTGCCATCCCATTAGTTAAACCATTAGATTTCACTTCTTTAGGAGTAATTAAATAAAAGCCTCTCTCGTATCGCAGGCCACCTTGAGGGCTACTTAATTGTGAATAATTGCTATTGCCTGGCAATACTGTCGTATTCTGAGCATTTATGTTGAATAAATTTAAGAGGCAACAAGACGATATGGCTAAAATAAAGCTAATTTTTAAAACAGCTTTACACTTTTTAATGCTTTTCATAAGTTGAAATTTTATGATGAATAAAATTAGAATTGAAATTTTCAGACAGCTATTTGCCGAAAATATTTATCAATTTTCCCATTACTTATTGAGTTTCGCATCTAAAGTCTTTTGAGCCGCTAACTGTTCCTTGTACTTAGTGATAATTCTGTCCACTATTTTATCCTTGAACTCAGGATCTGCATTATACTGACTCCAGAACTTCTCATATTTGTCTGTCTCACCACTGTTTTTCATATCCTGTTGAAGAGTATCGAAACCTCTAATAAAATCTTCCTTAGTTACCTGATAATAAACAATCTGATTTGGTCCAATTTTTATGGGTTGTATAACCGAAGTGACAGCAACAGAATTATCATCAGTAACAAGTTGAGCAGCATTTTTTCCAGTAGCAACATAGTGTGCATTGGGTACAGTAGTAGCAGTTATAGTAGCATCGCCATTAATTAATTTATCTAATTTTGCATTAATTTTATCAATTTCAGATTTTAAGCTATTGATTTCGATCTGCTGTTTTTCCACTAATTTTTGATTGTCATTTACGTTTAATCCAATAGCCACATTTACGGTACTGATAGCCAAAGGATTCTCGGCTGTAGACCAAGCAATACCCACAATATTTTTTACATCACTGTGTTTGATTTTATCGGGAGCAACGGCAACACCTACGCCGTTGTTGACTCCGTTTGGAATGATATAATCGCCTAAACTTACTTTACCAAATACTTTCACGGGAACCTGACCCATAAATGCCACTTTTTCAAAGTTTGGTAAGGCGGAATCATTTGGTGTGTTACCCAATACAATTGGTTTAAACGAAACTACCATTAGTTTTTCGGCACCTTCAATATTTTTACTAATTTTTCCGCCTTTTACACCCACAATTTCACTGGCATATATTTTTTCGGCAGGAAATTGTTTCATCAAATACTCAGCATAATCACCAGATCCTGATTGATAGGTTACACCAACACTGTTCTCTATATTAGTTGTCCAATCATTTAAATTTTCAGTTGCAACTACTACTTCGGCTATTACTAAGGCTTCTGAAATAATTGCTGCTGCTAACTTAACTGCTGCACCTACGATAAGCGAAGTAACTGGTGGGCAAACCACTGCACCCAATCCCGCACAGGCATTTACCGAAGAAGAGGCTGAAATAACGTCAGCAATGGCAAATCCCAAATCGATGGTGGCGAGTCCCACATCCAAGGCACCAGAAATCACATCAAAAGTCTTTCCTTTTCTCTCAAATTTATAATCGTCGCTGTCACGAAGTTGATCCAAGGTTTCGCCTTCAATTCTACCAACTATATCGCCTAAGCTATTTCGGAAGGTGATAAAATTATTTGAATTACTTGGTGTACCATTGGCAACTTGTATAGATATTCCATTGGCATTGGTTGTGTTAGTGAAAGTAGCAACATAATCTGATCCATTGGTCACATTAAAAGTACCCCCAACGTTCAAGTTTTTTAAAATACCAACCCCACCATTGACCACGAATGCACCATTCGATGATGCAGAGCTTTGGGTTGTATTATCAATGTTAGTGATTCCTGTTATTCTCAAAGTACTGCCAAATAGCACCCCACCATTTACATTTAATCTTTTAGCAATACCTAATCCACCGCTTACTATCAAAGCACCCGTTGTATCATTTATAGACTCCGTTAAATCAGTAATTCTCACTGCGGCAGCGAAGGCAACGGGTCCACCAAATTTTGAAGTACCTCCTACATTTAAGTTACCCCCTAATCCGAAACCGCCTCTTACCACCAATCCACCAGTGGTTGTACTTGTTGACTGAAGTGTAGCATTATCAACTAAAACTTGTTGGTTAAATAAGGCATTTTTGTTAACCGTTAATATACCAGTCAACAAAGTTGGGCTTGCGTTGTTTACATTAAAAGCCGCATTAAAGTCGGAAATGCCATCCACTTGTAATACCCCTGTAAGTTTTGTAGGACTTGCATTATTCACAAAAAGTCTGCTATTCAAATCAGTAGGTCCATCCACGTTTAAAGATGTATTTAGATCTGTGGCTCTATCCACAGTTAAAGTACCCGAAAGCAGCGTTGGGCTCAACCGTTCAACGGTAAATGGTCCATAATTTATGGTTTGTCCACTAACTTTGTTAAAATATGCCGAAGAATCTGCTGTAATATTTGCACCAATGGACAGGCTTCTTTTCATGGTAATATTACCATTGGCTAAAACACGAAGTCTTTCTACATTATTGGTAATCATAACTAAATCAACAAAGTCCGTAGTTCCTAATCTATCAGTTTTAGCATCAGAATTTAAATTTCCTTGAAGTGACCAAACATTAGCTGGCACACCAGGCGTTGGAGCATTCACAGATTCTGATTTTACACCAGCGTCTGAAAGCTTAGAGGCAGTAATTGCATGAAATGCATAAGGTACTGCCAGCAATTGGCTGTTACTTATTGAAGTAAACTTAGTTTCGCCTTTTGACTTAATTTGGATTTCCATCCAAATATTCAGAGCACTCCAAGGAATAGCTTCAAAATTGCCACTTTCTTTTGTTCCATCGCCCACAGCTATGGAAAATAAACCAAGATCACTGGTAGTAATGGTATGTGTTTCACTGTAATGGGTATCATTTCTTAAACTTGAAGTACTATGTAGGCTGATGCGTAATTCAATTTTAGAATTCGCTAATATTTCGCCTTTTATATCTCTGGCTACTGCCTGATATTTCATGCCACGAGGACTGCTCTGAGCCAATGAACAAATTACAGTTGTAATTGTAAATAGAAAAATTAGGGATAATTTTTTCATAATAATAAAGAATTAGAATAGTTCAAATTAGAAAGGCAAAAGATTGAGTTGTTTGGGCAAGTGGCGGTTTTGAATTATTTTAAATTGTTCTTTGTGCAACAGTATGTAAAACAGTTTGATAGTTGATGGATATTTACCGAAATATATTTAAAGGATTTTACTTTACTTTAGTTATTTTGAAAGACTTTAGAAAGAGTCCGTTCTCTTTTTGTGCTTTTAGAAAATAGATACCAGAGGGGAAAGATGTCATATCCACGAACGTACTCCCAGATTTTTCATTTGTTTTTTGAATCAAAAGTTGTTTACCTATGATATCAAACAAAAATAAATCTACTTTGCCAGTCTCATCCAGTAATAAATTTTCAGATGATATTTTTATTTCCAAAATCGCCTCAACAGGATTTGGGAAAATTATCATATCAAAGTCGGAAGCTAAACTTTCATTTTTAGCGGGGACTATGTTCGTAATTTTGAAATAAGTTTGGTGAAACCCTTGGGTATAATGTTTATTCGAAACTTTTGAACTTTCAATTACTGGTTCTCCTAAAGTCCATTCCAGCGATATAGAGGCTGTTTTACTGATATCACCTGCTGAAGAAATAACCTCGGGACTCAATTTTTGGCAAAAAGTGTAATTGGAAATAAAAATTAAAAAGAGACAAGAAAGTAGGAAAAAATTTGATGGGATATTTAACCGAATTGGTAAAAACCCAAAATTGAAACAAGACAAGTATTTTATTTTCATAATCATTTAACCTGTATGGTATTTAAAATTTCCATTAAATATAGTAATAAATATTTTATTATAATATAAATACTACTACACCATTTTAAAATACTAAATTGAAAAGAGAGCCACTTTAGCGAATTTTGTAGCGACAAAACAGACAAAATACTCAAAATGACTCTCA
>JAYVRF010000005.1:0-12500 GCA_043756925.1 Arcicella sp.
AGTAGCTCATTTGTAGGAACCGATACACCCGATAGCACCAAAAGAATGCGACATTTCCATAATTTTTACAGCATTTTTCAATTGAATGAGCATTTAGGCTTGACCCTTGGATTTGACATCGGTTGGCAACAAAAAGCCAAAGGGAGTTCTGAGTATGACACTTGGTATTCGCCCGTTGCAATCTTAAAATATTCGCCAAGTAATAAAATAAATGTTGCGGTTAGAGGAGAATATTATTCGGATAAAAATCAAGTAATTATAGCCACAGGCACACCAAATGGTTTTCAAACATGGGGTTATTCAGCAAATCTTGACTATAATATCTCCGATAATTTGATGTGGAGAATTGAAGCAAGAGGATTAAACAACAAAGACCAATCTTTTGTAAACAGAGAAAATAAATCAAGTAGTCAGAATTATTTTATGACTACCTCCTTGGCGTTATCTTTTTAAGGAATTGGATAATCTTTGTTAAATGTGAATTAACGCAGGCAGGGTTAAAAACCCCTGCTTGCGTTAAACTAAATTCAAAAAATCTGCGAAAATCTGTGCGGTTCGACGTTTGGATTGCGAAGCATCAAGGCGGAGAATGGCTAATCTAATATCATCTGCGTTCCATTTAACAATATGTCGGAAAAAGATCAAACCGTCCAATATTTCCTTGACTTGATTAATAAGTCAAAACAAGGTAAATTCAAGATTTACATTGGCATGAGTGCGGGCGTAGGGAAAAGTTTCAGAATGTTGCAAGAAGCTCATTCGCTTTTACGCAACGGAATTAATGTAAAAATTGGTTTTATTGAAACGCATAACCGCAAAGAAACCCATGATTTGTTGGACGGTTTACCCATTATTCCAAGACGAAAGTTGTTTTATAAAGGCAAAGAATTGGAAGAAATGGATGTGCAAGCCATCATTAACGCTCGCCCAGAAGTGGTGATTGTGGATGAATTGGCACACACCAATATTGAAGGTAGTAAAAATGAAAAACGCTGGCAGGACGTAATGGACATTATTTCTGCGGGAATAAGTGTCATTAGTGCCGTTAATATTCAGCACATTGAGAGTCTGAATGAGGAGGTGAAAAATATAACGGGCATCGAAGTAAAAGAGCGAATTCCTGATAATGTTTTGTTTAAAGCCGATGAAGTGGTAAACATAGATTTAACGGCTGATGAACTCATTACTCGACTCAAAGAAGGCAAAATTTATACGCCTGATAAGATTGAAATCTCACTTAAAAATTTCTTTAAAAGTGACCAAATTCTTCAATTACGGGAGTTAGCTTTGAAAGAAGTTGCCTCGCAAGTGGAGCGAAAAGTGGATTCAGAAGTGCCAAAAACCAATAATTTAAAGCACGAACGATTTTTGGCTTGCATTAGTTCTAACGATAAAACCGCAAAAACCGTTATCAGAAAAACAGCCCGATTAGCGAACTATTATCACAGTAAATGGTACGTTTTATACGTTCAAAAACCAGAGGAAAGTGCTACTAATATTGCCTTAGACAAACAACGTCACTTGATAAATAATTTTAAGTTAGCCACCGAGTTAGGGGCAGAAATTATCAAAATTGAAAGTGATTCCATCGCAAAAACCATTATTGATCAAGCTGAAAAGTTAAAGATTTCAACGGTTTGTATGGGAAAACCTCATTTAAGTTTATGGAGAATTATTTTGGCAACGAATGTATTTAATGAGTTGTTAAATAAACTATCCTCTAATAATATTGACTTGATTATTTTGTCGTAATTCCAACTTTTCAAATTTCCATGAAAATTAAAACCAAATTGACCCTAAGCGTAGGACTTTTATTCTTGATGATTATTTTATTGAGTGCGGTTGGGGCTTTGTATATTAATGCCTTAAAAAAAGACACCGAAAATATTTTGGTTGCCAACTACAATTCTTTGGAATACTCAAATAATATGTTGTTGGCATTGGAAGAAAATACCACAAAATCATTGAATGAATTTGACATAAATCTGAAAAAACAAGAACAAAATATCTCCGAAATAGGAGAAAAAGAAACAACCGAAAATTTACGAAAAAACTTTACAAAATATACCTTCAATCAATCAAATTTTGTTTCTCAAAAGTTTATCAGAACTGAGATTTTCAAAATAATGGATGTGAATATGAACGCCATTCAACGGAAGAGTGAATTGGCTGAAAAAACCGCCGAGGATGCCACGGTAACCGTTGCTTTGGTAGGTGCTATTTGCTTTTTGATTGCGTTTAGTTTGTTGGTAAATCTGCCGTCAAGCATTGCCAATCCCATTAAAGAATTAACGGAAAGTATTAAACAAATTGCTGCCAAAAACTATTCTCGGAGGGTAAATTTTGTCAATCATAATGAATTTGGAGAATTAGCAATTTCCTTTAACACAATGGCGGAAAAATTGGAGGAATATAACGACAGTAGTTTGGCAACTCTAATGATTGAAAAAAAGCGAATTGAGACACTTATCAATAATATGCACGACCCCGTGATTGGCTTAGATGAGAAAATGAAGATAATTTTTGTTAACGAAGAAGCCACAAAAATTATTGGATTGCCACAAGTTGAAATGCTTGGAAAATTTGCCCAAGACCTTTCTCTTCGTAATGATTTAATTCGTTCCTTAATTCGAGATATTACCGTTCCACTAACAAATATTGGTAAAGAAAAAGCTCAAACAATCAAGATTTTTGCTGATAATAAAGAGAGTTATTTTGAGAAAGAAACCCTCAATATTTCCATCGTTCCCACGGGCGAACAGATTAAAAAGACGATTGGATACGTGGTTATTTTACGGAATATTACGGAATATAAAGAGTTAGATTTTGCCAAAACCAACTTCATATCAACGGTTTCACACGAGTTCAAAACACCCATTTCTTCTATAAAAATGAGTTTACAATTGCTTGAAAACGAGAAGATTGGTGCAATTAATCAAGAACAAAAGAATTTAATTGAAAGTATAAAAGAAGATGCTAATCGTTTATTAGACACCACAACTGAATTATTGAATATTACCCAAGTGGAAACAGGGAAAATTCAACTTTCCATTATTCCAACCGAACCGAAAGCCATTTTGGAATATGCCATAAATGCCAATAAAACTCAGGCAGAACAAAAGCAAATTCAGCTAAAAACTGATTATCCCAAAGACCTTCCGATGGTGGCTGCCGATAGTGAAAAAACAGCTTGGGTTTTGATTAATTTAATCTCAAATGCTATCCGTTATTCACACGAAAATTCAACCATAAATTTGAGTATAATCGTTGATAATCAGCACGTTAAATTTGTGGTGAAAGATTCGGGACAAGGCATTGCACCGCAATATCAAGACAAAGTTTTTGATAGGTATTTCAGAGTTCCAGGCACAAAAAAAGAAGGAACTGGACTTGGACTTGCCATTAGTAAAGAATTTATTGAAGCCCAAAACGGAAAAATTTTAATGGAAAGTGATTTCGGAGCGGGGAGTGTTTTTACGGTTACTTTGAAGCAGGCATAAAATAATCCACACAAAACATTTTCTGTGCAAAATGTTTTAGACCAATTCCATTGTGGGCTCACCCGTAGTCTAATTTTATTTTGTAACAGGATATAAATAGTTTCATATTTAAAATGTCAAACTAATTCTAATTGCTTCATTATCAATTTGTTATAATCTTTAATTCTTCCATCTAAATCTTCTATCAACTCATCAGAACCTAAATAAGTAATACTTCTTTGATGAATTTGTTTTGGTTCTATATCCAAAATATTTGCTTGCCCGTCACAGGCTTTTCCACCCGCTTGTTCAATGACAAAAGCCAAAGGGTAGCACTCATACAAAAGCCTCAATTTACCACTTTCAGATTTGCGAGTTGGCGGGTAAAGATAGATGCCGCCTTTCAGTAAATTCCTATGAAAGTCGGCTACTAACGAGCCAATATATCAAGCCATGCAACCCGATTCTTGACGCATTTCTTCAATAAATTCTTTGATATAATTGGGAAATTCGTTGAAATATGCTTCATTTACAGAATAAATTTTACCCGTTTTGGGCATTTTTATAGCAGCATGGGAAAGGAAATATTCACCCAAAGAGTTTTCGTAAGTAAAGCCATTTACACCCTTGCCCGTCGTGTAAATCATGATGGTTGAAGAGCCATAGAGAATGTAACCTGCTGCCGCTTGTTTCCGTCCTCCTTGCATGAAATCTGCCTCAACTGCTGGTGTTCCAATCGGACTGATTCTATGATATATAGAAAAAATAGTGCCAATAGAGACGTTCACGTCAATATTTGAAGAGCCATCAAGCGGATCCATTGCCACTACGTACTTAGCATTCAAGTTATTAGTTTGGATAATTTCATCGTCTTCTTCCGACAAAATTCCTACCACTTGACCACCATTAACCAATGCCCTAATAAAACGAATATTGGCAATAATATCCAATTTTTGTTGAGCTTCACCTTGCACATTCTCAGTCCCCAAAGCACCCGTAACATCAATTAAACCAGCCCGATTAATTTCACGGTTAATAATTTTTGAAGCAAGGGCAATATCTCTTAATAATTGAGAAAGTTCGCCAGTGGCATACGGAAAAGCATCTTGTTGACTTTTAATAAATCGGTCGAGCGTGATGCCCACGGGTAAAGCTAATGTGTTCTCTGTTTTCATGGGTTTTCGGTTTTCGATGCAACCATCGCTCGGTGCGTTGTTAGATTTTCGATTTAGGATATTTGATGTTTCATTTCCGAAAATTGAAAATCAACTATCCGCTTGTAATTCTCTTCAAAAGCCTTTTTCAACTCATTTGCTTTTTGGTCGTAAGCCTCTTTATCTGCCCAAGTATTTCGTGGACTTAAAATTTCTTCTGGCACATTCGGACAAGTTTGAGGCATTTCTAAACCAAATATTCCATGTTTATTAAACCAAATATTTTCAAAATCTCCATTCAAAGCTGCCCTAATCATGGCACGGGTGTAAGCAATTTTCATCCGTGAACCAACACCAAAACCGCCGCCCGACCAGCCCGTATTGACTAACCAAACATTCACATCGCCCGACTCAATCTTTTTACCCAATAATTCTGCATATTTCTTAGGAGCAAGAGGTAAAAATGCTGCTCCAAAACAAGCTGAAAACGTTGCCTGGGGCTCTTTTACGCCCATTTCAGTACCCGCTAATTTTGCGGTATATCCCGATAAAAAATAATACATCGCCTGTTCAACGTTTAGTTTTGAAATCGGAGGTAAGACTCCGAAAGAATCAGCACTAAGGAAGAAAATATTTTTGGGAGACGTTCCGATTGAAGGCTTTGCAATATTCGGAATATAATTAATTGGATAAGCCGTTCTGGTATTTTCAGTAACACTATGATTAGCGTAATCAACTGTATTTGAACTGTTTATGAATCGGGTATTCTCTAAAATTGTTCCATAGCGAATTGCTCCAAAGATTTCTGGCTCCTGTTCCTGGCTTAAATTTACCACTTTTGCATAACAACCACCTTCAAAATTAAAGACCTCATTTTCATCCCAACCGTGTTCATCATCACCGATTAATTGACGGTATGGGTCGGCAGAAAGTGTTGTCTTTCCAGTACCTGATAAACCGAAGAACAAAGCCGTATCACCGTCATTCCCAATATTGGCTGAACAGTGCATCGAAAGCACCTTTTTTTCTTCGGGTAAAATATAATTTAAAACTGAAAAAATACCCTTTTTCATCTCACCAGCATACCCTGTTCCACCAATGAGAATGATTTTTTTTGTAAAATCTATGATGGTAAAATTACTTCCACGAGTATTGTCAATTGTTGGGTCAGCTTGAAATTCTGGGATATTCAAGATAGTCCATTCTGGCTCAAAATTTTCTATTTCTTCCTCTGTTGGACGAAGAAAAAGGTGATAGCAAAATAGATTGTGCCAAGCTAAGGTGTTGATTACGAGTATATTAGTCCGATGTTTTTCAGAAGCACAGGCATACGAATAACGAGCGTACAATTTTTTATCCGTTGTAAAATTGAGCATTTTTTGATAAAGTTTATTAAAATTATTACCATCAAATGCTTGATTTATTTCTCCCCAAGCCACTGTATCGGCAGTCTTATCATCGTAAACAATAAATTTATCTTTGGGAGAACGCCCCGTAAATTTTCCAGTATCACACATGAAAGCACCTGTATCTGTCAGTACGCCTTCGTTATTTTCAATTGCTTCATCCACTAAGGTCGAAACGCTCAAATTGAGGTGAATATCTGAATGGTTTTTGAAAAATGGGTGATCAACTGATTTTTTGGTGGTTTTATTAAAATCGGTAATAAGAAAGTCGTGCTTCAATGTTTTATGATTTTAAATTTGTACTAAATGAATTTGATAGTACAAAGATATATTTGCGTAAATTGTAAATCAAGCGAAATTTCGCTAAACACATTTTTTTATCAAAAATAATAGAATAATCATAGTTTTTTGGGGTTTCTTCGTGTTACCTTTACTTTCGGGAATTAGTATATACGTTAGTAATGAAGTCCGTCGGATTTTTCATTATATCAACCTTTAGAATGAAATTATGAGTCTCAACAGCGATAAAATAAAAATAATTTTCGGTCTGAAAATTAGGCAGTTACGATTGGATAAAAAGTTGTCTTTAAGTGATGTTGCCACAAAATCAAACCTCTCAATTTCGTATTTGAATGAAATTGAAAAGGGTAAAAAGTACCCTAAAACCGAAAAAATTATGGCTTTGGCGAGTGCTTTTGAAGTTGATTATGATTCGTTAGTATCGTTGAAATTAAGTAAGCAATTAGAACCCATTGCGGAGTTATTGAATTCCAATATTTTGACGGCACTACCATTAGAAATATTTGGAATTGAACCCGCTAATTTCATTGAATTGATGTCGCAAGCACCCGCTAAAATATCGGCATTTATCAGTACAATTATTGAAATTAGTCGAAATTATGATATGCGGGTTGAGCAATTTTATTTCTCAGTTCTACGCTCATATCAAGAAATGCACGACAATTATTTTGAAGATTTGGAAGACGCAGCTCAACAATTTCGGAAACTTTTTGAGATTACAAACACAACTTCGCCCAATGAGATTTTACTCAAAGAAATTCTTGAAAATTTTTATCAATACAACATCGAGGAATTCACACCACAACAACAACCCGACCTTAAATCTTTGCGTTCTGTTTTTAATCATAAGTCAAATAAGTTACTGATCAACAGTACGTTAAGTTCTGAACAAAAGGCTTTTACGTATGGACGAGAGATTGGTTATCAATACCTCCAAATCAAAAATCGTTCGTATATTTCTTCCGTTATTGAAGCTGAATCTTTTGAACAAGTATTGAATAACTTCAGGGCTTCTTATTTCGCCAGAGCAATTTTAATTAATAAAAACATTCTAATTGACCGCTTGACTTATTTCTTCGCATCGCCAAAATGGGATTCTAATATGTTGTTAAATATCATGCGTTTATTCAGCGTTACGCCCGAGGTTTTTATGCACCGAATTTCTAATGTGATGACGAGTCATTTTAACATCAAAAATCTATTTTTCCTTCGTTTCAATAATCGAATAGACAATAATTTATTTTACCTAACCAAAGAAATGCACCTTGCCAAATTGCACACTCCGCACGGTACTGCAATGAACGAACATTATTGTAGGCGTTGGGTTTCACTAACCATTTTGAAAGATTTAGAAAAGTTGCAAAAACAAGAAGGTTATAAGGCAGATGATCTGATTTGTGACGCTCAGATTTCGGAATATATTGACACTGAAAATAATTATTTGGTCATATCTTTGGCAAAGCCCTCGCCCCCCAATCGAAATACTAATAGTAGCATTACTTTGGGTTTTGCCATTGATGATAATTTGAAAAGTATTGTGAACTTTTTAAGTGATTCGTCTTTGATTCATCGTAAAGTAAATGAAACTTGCGAGCGTTGTGGACTTTCAGATTGTGCAGAACGTGTAATTGAGCCTATTATTTTACAAAAAACCTTGCAACGAAAGAAATTGAAGGAAGTTGTGGCGGGTTTGACAATTTAGCGTAGATGCAGACAATAATCTGATAAAAATATTCTAAATTTAACGTTTAAAATAACCAAAAACTGATAATAATTTACCCCATGTCCCAAGAAAACATTTTAGTAAAAACATCCACCAAAGGATTAGTCGCTATTATTGGTGCATCGTCGGTCGGCACGCTCATTGAATGGTATGATTTTTATATTTTCGGAAGCCTCGCCACGATTATTTCCACCCAATTTTTCCCAAAAGAAAATCCGACTGCCGCTTTTTTATCTACCTTAGCCACTTTTGCAGCGGGTTTCGTAGTGCGTCCGTTCGGGGCCTTATTCTTTGGTAGATTGGGGGATTTAATTGGACGGAAATATACTTTTATGGTTACACTTATGCTCATGGGAGGGGCAACTTTTGCCATTGGTTTAGTGCCAAAATATGAAACAATTGGATTTTTTGCTCCACTTATCGTATTGATTTTGAGACTCTTACAAGGTCTTGCCCTCGGAGGTGAATACGGAGGAGCCGCCACCTATGTAGCCGAACATTCACCCGTGGGTGAGCGTGGTTTTTGGACTTCGTGGATTCAGATAACCGCCACGGCAGGTTTGTTTATTTCCTTGGGTGTAATATTGGTTACGAAGAACTCCATGGAAAAAGCTACATGGGAAGATTGGGGTTGGCGGATTCCGTTTTTAGTTTCCATCATCATGGTTTTTGTGTCGGTTTTGATTCGGAGAAATATGGCAGAATCGCCGCTTTTTGCCAAAGCCAAAGCCGAGGGGAAAACTTCAAAAAATCCTTTGAAGGAATCCTTTGGTAAAAAAGAGAATTTCAAAATGGTATTGTTGGCTTTATTTGGGGCAACCATGGGACAAGGCGTAATTTGGTACACGGGACAATTTTATGCTCAAACTTTCCTTCTCAAAATCATGAATCTTGATTTTGACCAAGCTAATACGCTCTTAATTATTGCGTTAATGATGGGAACGCCTTTTTTCGTGTTCTTCGGTTGGCTATCTGATAAAATAGGTCGAAAACCCATTATGTTGGCGGGAATGTTGATTGCGGTGTTGAGTTATCGGACAATTTACGAGAAAATGTATCAGACTACGAACTTGGCAAATAAGCAAGAAATTATGGCTGAAGCTAAGGTAAAAATCAAAAGAGAATTAGCTCCCAAATCAGTAACGGATTCTTTAATTACTTCGACAACCCAAAAATATTTTGCCGATGGAACAACCTATGAAGAAGTAACAAAAGAGAGCTTAATTGTTGGGAAAGAAGCTAAAATAGAAATAACAAAAACCATAAAAATCAATGATTCCGACAAATGGACGTTAATTTGGTTGATTTTTGTACAATTACTTTTCGTAACGATGGCGTATGGACCAATTGCGGCTTTTTTAGTAGAAATGTTTCCCGTCAAGATTCGATATACTTCCATGTCATTGCCTTATCACATTGGTAATGGTGTTTTCGGGGGCTTGATGCCAGCCATCGCCACCTATTTAGTGAGTCAATCTAAAAATGCCCAAACGCCCGATTTTTACTTGGCGGGGCTAACTTACCCGATACTGATTGCCAGCGTTTGCTTTGTGATTGGACTATTGTACATTAAAGAAAACAAATCAGAATAATCCGTGTACCATCAAAAATATGAACGCAATTAAAAAAATACTTGGTATCGTTTGGATACTTTTAGCCTTGGCAACTGCCTATTTTGGCATTGCTGTTTTAGGATTACCAAAAATTGCCTCTGGAAATCAAGAAGATTTGGTTTTCGGCATTATCATCATGGGCGTACTGACTCCCATCATTACGGGAGGATTGTTGATTTTTGGAAAATATGCTTTGGAGGGGGAGTATGGAGACTAAAATGTTATATTTGTTATGGATATTTCAACAAAATTAAGCCTCAAAATCATGCTTCAATTACTTAAAATTAGACATTATATTTTCCAGATTTTTCTGTTTATTATTTTGGGTTTTGTAGGCTGTAAAGAAGTCGAAATTCCAGAAGAAATCGGTGTAATTACTGCTGTAAAAATAGAGGCAAAGAATAACAGTAGTGTTTTGAGTAATGATTTGGTTGGAATAATTGATGCTAATAAAGTCACTTTCAACATTCCAAAAGGTATTGAATTAAAGGATGTTTTGATAAGCTGGACTTTCGTGGGCGAGGGCGTATATATCAATAATGTGAAGATTGATAATCCAGTCTCGAAAGTGAATATTACGAATGGAACTGTGTTGTTATTAAAGTCGAAGAAGGGCGTAATTGTAGAATACAGAATTGTTTTGAATGAATTTGACGATGCTGAATTAATGATAAATTCTTTCATTTTGGAAAAGAAAAATAACTCTCAATTGAATACTGACGTTGTTTTTACGATAAACGGTAACATTATTACTGGAAATTTGAATGTAGTTCATAGTAACGTAATTCCGACATTTACGACCAATGCTCAAGCCATTGAAATTGATGCAAAGAGTCAAATAAGTGGTAAAAATGCGATTGACTTAAAACAAAATATTGTTTATTCGCTAACCTCATCAAAGGGTTTTAAGAAACAATTTACGGTTAAAATTAATTGGCAAAATGATTTTCCACAAATCAATATTACTACCAATGGAGGAGAAAGAATAACCTCGAAAGAGACGTACATCAAAGCAAATATTGCCATCGACGGCAAGAAAATTTATAGTGATTATAAAGGCACAACTCAAATTAGAGGTAGAGGTAATACCACTTGGACATTGCCTAAAAAGCCCTACCGCTTAAAATTAGACACAAAAGCGTCGTTGTTTGGACTTTCAGCGGAGAAAGATTGGGTGCTTTTAGCCAATTATTTAGACGGTACACATACGCTAAATGCCGTAGCGATGAAGGCAGGAAAATTATTGAATATTCCTTTTACCAATCATATTATTCCAGTTGAATTAACGCTCAACGGTGAATATTTGGGTTGTTATATGTTCACGGAACAGGTTGAGGTTGAGTCAAATAGAGTCAATGTTGGAGTTGATGGATTATTATTGGAATTTGACCAATATTTTAATGAAACATGGCAGTTCAAATCTACGAAAGCCAACTTACCCGTTATCGTAAAATATCCTGATTTAGTGAATTCTTCCGAATTACAACCCGTCAGAAATGAGTTTGAGAAATTAGAAGATTTGGTTGTAAATTCTCAATTCCCAAACAACAACTATTTAGAGTTGATTGATGATGAATCAATTGTTAATTATTTCATTGTTAATATGTTAACGGGTAATGAAGAAATAAATCACCCCAAAAGTATATTCATGAACAAAACCAAAACGGGTAAATTTCAGATGGGACCTATTTGGGATTTTGATTGGGCTTATGGTTATGGGGATTATAATAATTTTATGCACTTTGGGGCATATAACAGAACATTTTTCTGGACTCAGCCTTCGGTGGGGACAAGATTTTTCTCTACTTTTTTGAAAGATCCTAAAATAAAAATCCTTCTGAAATCACGTTGGAGCGATTTTCGAAAGAATAAATTCAACGATTTAATCACATTCATCAACGATTATTCCTTCGTGATTGAAGATGCCAGAAACCGAGATTATCAAAAATGGAAACGTGGCGGAGTGGACTTCAAAAGTGATATAAATTCATTAAAAACGTGGATGCAAAATCGGGGAAATTATTTGGATGGGTATATTGGGGGGTTGTGATGTGGGTTTATTGTTGTGAAGGGAATTATGCGTTTTTTGTCAAAAAGAAGACTAACAAAGTTGAAAAATAAGGTAAATTTGTAAAAAAGATTTTGACACAAATAATATTAAAACTCGAAGACTCTTTAGTGGAAAGTATTGGTTCTGAGCAACTCGAAAACCTCATTAAAGAGTGGTTATTTCAATAAAAAAGAAAACAAGTCCTCACAGAAGCTGCCGATAAACTTTCTACTATTTCACTCACTAACGACCCTAAATGACAAGCAGCACGTCATTTAGGGTGGGATTCTTACAAGCATAATTTTGAAAGTTTGGCACAATGAGGGATTTTATATTGGATGTTTGATGGATGTAAAATTATCCATTTTATCATTGCGAGGTACGAGGCAATCTGTTGGCTTACGGGCGAAGGTATTTGAACTTTTTTCCCGTGGTCAATATCTCACGGAGACACATAATCTGACCAATTGAAAAAGTAAGTTTTGAACTAAAATAAATATATTTATCCATTTTGTCATTGAGATGAATGGTCTGCCTTTGATTATCAATTGTCTCAAAGAATCTTAAAAGAAAGAGGAAAACAAATTGACAAAAATTTTCTAAATTCACTCAGAAAGCTCTAATTGAAAACTTAGCAAAACCCGAAGAAAAACAAAAAAATAATGTACGGATTGGCTATCTTTTTTCATTATTTGGTGGATTTATTGGCATTTTAATGGGTTGGAATATGATGAGTTCAAAGAAAAAACTTCCGAATGGAGAAGAAATTTTTAGC
>JAYVRF010000006.1:0-12222 GCA_043756925.1 Arcicella sp.
GAATTGAAAATTAATTAAAAAAACCTTGCCTTGTGCCAATTTGTCCTACAAAATTCCTTTGGAATTCTTTTTGCAATCATCATATTCATTAAAATTAGCGTATTATTAATCCTAAAAATGACAAAATGACTATGCAAGAGAAAGGCAATATCTCGATTCATACCGAGAACATTTTTCCAATTATTAAGAAATTTCTTTATTCCGACCACGAAATTTTCCTTCGTGAGTTGGTTTCAAATGCCGTTGATGCTTCGCAAAAAATTAAGCGTTTGGCTGCCATCGGTGAATATGCTGGTGAGTTGGGCGAATTGAAAGTGAAAGTAGCTTTCGATAAAGAAGCAAAAACAATTACGATTTCAGATAACGGTTTGGGAATGACTGCCGAAGAAATCAAGAAATATATCAACCAAATTGCGTTTTCGGGAGCAACCGAATTTGTGGAAAAGTACAAAGATAAGGGTGATGAAAAAGCTATTATCGGACACTTCGGTTTGGGCTTTTATTCCGCCTTTATGGTGGCTGAGCGAGTAGATATTATTTCACAATCGTATCAAGAAGGAACACAAGCCGTAATGTGGACTTGCGATGGTTCAACGGAATTTGAAATTACCGATGCCACTCGTGAAGGTCGTGGTTCGGACATCATTCTGCACATTGCCGAAGACTCTCTGGAATTCTTGGAAGAGTTCAGAATCAAGCAAGTTTTGGATAAATACTGTAAATTCCTTCCGATTGAGATTGAATTTATGGAGAAAATTTTAAATAATCCTGCTCCAATCTGGACAAAATCTCCTTCTGATTTAACGGATGAAGATTACTTGAAGTTCTACGAAGAATTATATCCCTATTCTGAAAAACCATTATTTTGGATTCACTTAAACGTTGATTATCCTTTTAACTTAACGGGGATTTTATACTTCCCGAAAGTGAAAAATGAATTACAACTTCAACGTGAAAAAATACAATTATACAGTCGCCAAGTTTTTATTACCGACGAAGTAAAAGACGTTGTACCTGAATTTTTGATGTTATTACACGGCGTGATTGATTCGCCCGATATTCCCTTGAACGTTTCAAGAAGTTTCTTGCAAGCCGATGGCAATGTAAAGAAGATTAATTCGTATATTACGAAAAAAGTTGCCGATAAATTAGGCGATTTATTCAAGTCTGACCGTGAAGGATTTGAGGCTAAATTTGAAAATATTGGTATTTTCGTAAAATACGGAATGATTTCGGATGATAAATTCTATGAACGTGCTAAGGATTATTGTTTATTGCAAAACGTTGATGGTAAGTATTTTACGTTGAATGAATACGCAGAATCAGTGCAAGCGAATCAGACCGATAAGGACGAAAACGTGACGTATTTATATACGAATGACGTAAAAGGACAAGACGGTTTTATCCAATCGGCCAAAAAACGGGGTTATGATGTCTTGAAATTAGATACCGTTTTGGATAGTCATTTTATCAATATGTTGGAATCAAAATTGGTGAAAACTAATTTGAAACGAGTGGATGCTGACACGGTTGAAAAGTTGATTGATAACGGAATTGCCTTAGAATCGGTGCTTTCTGATACGGATAAAGAAACGGTGAAAAAGATTTTTGATACGGTGATAAACGATACAACGAAGGTGGTAAATTTGGAAGCCATGCCAGTGGATGAATTACCAGCGGTGATTACCCAAAACGAGTTTATGCGTCGTATGGCGGATATGTCTCGTAATGGTGGCGGAGGCGGTATGAGTATGTTTGGAAATATGCCAAATAACTACATTGTTTCGGTGAATGCAAACCATGCGACGATTGATAAAATCTTGAAAACAACGGATGCCGAAGAGCAAAAGAAGTTAGCGAAGCAAGTGTATGATTTAGCATTATTATCACAAAATATGCTTACAGGGGCTGATTTGACGGCATTTATTCAACGTACTGCGGTGGGTTTGTAAACTGTTTTCAAAACCAAGAAGGAATAAAAAGAGAGATAAGGCTTGGCTTCATTTCTCTTTTTTGTTATTACCCTATGCTTCTACATCGGTCTAAATTTATATTTCTCCGATTCGGAAGTATAGGGTTACAACAAAAAAGCCCCGCAAAACGAAGCCTTTTTATAAAACTATTCACCTAACCTAAAAAACTAAAAATGAAAATTACTTTACTGTATCTTTTTGATGAAAGACTAATCTCCAACCCTTAATCCCTAAATTACTTCACCGACAAAATCCTAAACTCCGTTCTGCGGTTTTCTTGATGCTGACTTTCTTTACATTGTACGCCATCTACACATTCGTTGGCGGGTTCACTTTCTCCGTAACCATTTGATACTAAGCGTTCTGTGCTGATTCCTCGTTGTGCCAAATAATCAACAACGGCTCTGGCACGATTGTCGGATAATTGCATATTGTAGTTGTCTCCCGAGCGTGCATCCGTGTGCGAGCGAATCTCAACTTTCATGTCTGGATACTTTTTCAAAAGTGGCAAAACCGTTCTTTCCAACTCTTTGGCGGCATCTTTACGAATGAAAAACTTATCTAAATCGTAGTAGATGTTGTTCAGTTTGAAGATGTCACCTTCGCCGTACATTCCTTGGACGTTTTGGTACTGAGTAGGATTTTTACCAACCTTACCGATAGTTTCGTTGTTTGTTGCATACTTATCTTTTGTTGCGGTTAATTTATGGTCTGCCCCTGGTTTCACTTCAAATTCATACCCACCATCTTGACCCGTTACGACTTTCTGTGTTGATTTATCTTTCTGATTTTCAAGCGTTACTTGAACCCCTGAAATTGGTTTCTGATTCAATTCTGACTTCACAACTCCTTTCAAAATTGATGAATTTGATTTCTCTAAATACATCTCCAAGGTGGTTTGCTGTCCCGTATTACTTTTTGTTGAATATGTAATTGAATTCATTTGATAGCCTTCTTTGATAGCCTTGAACTCGTATTCTGATTCCGATTGTAAGCAAATTGAAGTTGAACCATCCAGGCCTGAAACCTTCAAATCTTGATTTTCACCGTTGATTACGCTTCTAATATCCACGTTTTCGAGTGGCGTTTTGGTTGCAGCATCATACACAATCAAGTTCAATGGGCGACATTCTCTTCTGAAACTATAAATATTATCATCGTGAATTCCTCTTTTTCTGTTAGATGCAAAGAAGCCCGAATTACGTCCTACATCGGTAATTAAGCCAAAATCATCTTTTTCAGAATTCATTGGAGCTCCCAAATTGGTCACGCCCTTGATGGCAATTCCTTCTCTCATTTCGGCATAGAAAAGGTCAAGCCCTCCGATTCCTTCGTGTCCATCCGATGAGAAATATAAGTTGCCCGCTTCGTCAATGTATGGGAACATTTCGTTGCCTTCTGTATTAATTTCTTTTCCTAAATTTACGGGCGTTCCCCACGTTCCACCGTTATATTCTACGATGTATAAATCCGTTCCTCCATAGCCTCCTGGCATATCCGAGACGAAATACATTTTGGTATTATCGGGCGTTAAAGCTGGATGTCCCGTTGAATATTCATCTGAGTTAAAAGGTACTTCTTTCACATTTCCCCAAGCATCCTTCACCATGTCGGCGGTATAAAGTTTGAGGCGGTTTGTACCGTCTTTTGACTCTCTGGCTTTGCCTTTGTTATAATTATTTCTGGTTAATACCACTTTTTGCTCTCCTTTGAAAAACGTCATCGGACCTTCGTGGTATTTCGTGTTCAAAACTCTACTAAACTCCTCAATTTTTGTTAATTTACCTTCTGGAACAACCGAAACATCAGCATTGCTGGCTGACATACCGCCTAATGCTTGAGCTGATTGCAAACCATTTCTGATGCTTAATTCGGCAGTATCTGATACAAAATATAAATCTAAAAACGGGGTCTGATTCCAACCAAATACTCTTTTTATCGCTCCTGTTTCATCTCTGGCTGAACAAAACACTAATCCTCCTTTATAAAACATTGGACTAAAATCTGCCTGTCGTGAGTTGATTGGGAGATATTGAATTTTGTAAGAAGAAGAATCACGATAAAAACGACCCATATCCATCAAAGCGATTGTGTTACGTTTTGCCCTTAAATCAGTCGTTTGTTTTTCACCATAAATCGAATAATATTTTTGAGATTCTTTGTATTTTTTATTAGAAGCAAGAGCCTGTGCGTAGTAAAGATAATTTTCAGATTCTACGTATGGGTAATCACGAATGAGGTCGGTGTAAGTCCTTTCCGCATTACGTGAGTCCTGCATTTTGCGGTAAGAATAGGCTAATTTTTTCAGTCCTTCACCCCGTTGAACAGGGTCTTTTGCATCACGAAGAAATTCCTCATAAAGACGGATTGCGTCAATATAGCTCAGATTTTCAAACTGACGATTGGCGGCTTTTAACTTTGCTTGTGCGTGTGTGTGTCCACAGGTAAGCAAAATTAGTACTACCATAACGGATGCTATGTGGAAAATTTTGTTCATAATCGGGTTGCTTCTTAGGCAAAATAGTTTTTTACATCACTCAGTAAGGTTGCTGAACGAAAAACAAATAACGTGCCAAAGAAGAGTTAGGTATGATGTCGTAGGTATGAATTATGAGGTATTTTTTAGGTATAAATTATGAGGTATGACTTGACATTAAAAATATTTACGCTTTTCCGCAAAAAAATAGGTCGTAAATTTAGAGTAAACTCCAAACTTACGACCCAGTACCTCATACCTACAACTTCATAACTCATACCTACATTACACAATCCTCGCCCCCTGCCGAGCCAATAAAACCCAGTTGCCTTTGACTTTCGTGAAGACTAATAAAACATTCAATTTTGTAGTACTGGCAATGCCTTTGTTGACAGTTTCAGCAAATAATTTATGGCGAATAATGGCATTCTTACCCACAATTTTGATGGTTTGCTCGGTTAAATCCATCGTTTTGAAATCTGAATTTCCAGATACCAACGATTCAATAAACATCGCTTTTGTGTCGATTGTGCCGCTTGAATGTCCATAACTTAAATCTTCATGCAGGATTTTTGCGAGGATGATTTTGTCAGCATCAATTATGGCTTGTCTGAGCGTTGCAATGGTTTCGGAAACCTTCATCTCATCGGCTGATTGAGCATTGATGAAAGTAAGATTTAAAAGAAATAATGCGAAAATTAAAATTAGTTTTTTCATTGATTTTGGGAGTAAATTGGATTGTGGATTGTAAAGATTTTATAAATTTAGATGGATTTCTTTAAATTCATCCTAACGTCATTGCGAATGTAAATCAGTAAAATTTGTATTACCCGTAGTCTAATTATGGGTTGTAAACTTTTATTTTTTCAATAACCAAACTGCCAAATTCTTAGCAGCTTTAAAGTTTTCAAATTCCATCGGAAGGCGTTTTCCGTTGAGATATTCGTTATAAATCCAAGGGTCGCCGAGGGCAAAAACTCTGCCTTTCCCGTAATTTGTTACTGCCATAATTATATGACCATTTTCAGAAATAGTGGCTTTGGCGGGTTCTTTCAAGGATAAAACGGATAATTCTTTCACAAATATTTTCTTGACGTCCTTGAAAATTTCATGATTATTAGGAATTAAAATTTTGCCTTGTTCATAGACATTATTTTTGACCATGTTGATACTTTTATCCGTAAATTCTATCCCAAATCTTTTTGCCAATTGATTAAAATGTGGTAATTCGACATTGGCAGAATCGTTGGCTAACATCACCAAAGTTCCGCCCGATTTTACCCATTTTTCAATACAATCAATGTCATCTTTTTCAATATAATTTGGGTTTTCAGTTTCCTTTTTCGTATCTGGATCAACGATAATATAGACGTCTAAATCTTTTAAATTAGTAACTTTGGGAGCTTCTATGACGCTTTTTAAGTTTGCTCCATAATCTTTAAATATATTACCAAGAAGTGAATATCCCGAATCTTTTTCGTCTTCCCAAGTGTAATGAAAACGCTCTGATTTGCCATATTTACTTTTTCTAAATTCGTGATTAAAATATTCATCTAATCCAACATTTTTGCCTTTCCCGATGTTTTGTTCTTCCGCAATTTCCATCTCAACACTTGCCATAATAAACGGAGCAATGCCTTTTAAATCATCCCTTCTAATCGGTTCTTTCAAGTAATATTCATAACTGCCATCACGATAGGGATTTCCACCCAAACCACTGACCAAAACCACTTTTTCGTAATGCGGAACACCTTTTAAATCAACAGAAATAAAGTTTTTCAACATTCCTTGATAGCCTTTTTGAGCATTTTGCAGATAAAATTTATCTAAATATCCCATCCGTACCCCTTTCGCCAATCCATACACAAACATTGCCGTTCCCGATGCTTCCATGTAGTTACCTTTGCCGTCCAATTTATCCATAACCTGATACCAGCAACCTTCTTTTGGGTCTTGGTATTTGATAATTGCAGGCATTAATCTTTGATAAATCGCAATCAATTCTGGACGTTTTGGGTGTTCTTTTGGAAAAGTATCCAAGACGTCTACCAATCCCATAACATACCAACCCAAGGCTCTATCCCAAAAATTAGGTGAAGTTCCCGTTATTTTATTTGCCCATTTTTGTGCTTTACTTTCATCCCAACCATGATATAAAAGTCCTGTTTTAGCATCTCGGGCGTGTTTTTCCATCCAAATAAACTGATTAGCGATGTCATCAAAATTTTGAGGTTCGTTAAAGGCTTTGCTATATTCTGCGTAAAATGGTTCGCCCATATATAGACCATCCAACCACATTTGATTTGGATAAATCTTCTTATGCCAAAAACCACCTTCCTGTGTGCGTGGTTGATTTTTAAGTTGATTCCTCAATAAATCTGCCGCTAATTTGAATTTTTCTTTACCCGTTTCACGATACAACAGTAATAAAATTCTTCCCCCCGTGATGTTATCAATATTGAACTGTTCACCCTTATACGTCTTGATTTCGCCCTTTTCATTGACGAATGAATCCATATTTTTTAGAATAAACTGGTAATATTTTCCATCGCCCGTGCGAGTCCACACTCGTTCGAGAGCTTTCAACAAAATAGCTTGTTCATAATCCCAACGAGCAAATTTTCCTTCCTCTTTGTAGGTAACGGAATCTTTATGAGTTTCCAACATGGCGTTTGCCATTCGCTCCGACCAATTGGTTTGGGCGTGGGTTTGTTGGGTAATGAACGTGAAGAGAACTAATAAATATTTCTTCATTACAATAATTGTTAAAATAAAACACGGATAAAAAAAATAAATTTATCCGTGCGATCCGCCGCTACGGTCTAATCCATAAAATCCGTGTGCAATAAAAGCTAAATCACCACCCTCTCATTTTTAGGAGCAAAGAAGTTCATGATAAACCATGCCAATAAATAGGCACTTCCACACATCAAAAAGATGATATTATATCCCGCATTTATGTTACCAGCGGCTTTATAATTATCTAATAATGAGCCTACTATTAATGGGAAAACAATTCCACCGACCGAACCAGCCATTCCCCCAATTCCGATTACAGAACTGATGGCCTTCTTTGGAAACATATCCGAGGCAACCGTATAAATATTAGCACTCCAAGCCTGGTGAGCCGCTGCTGCCAAGCTAATGAGAGCTACCGCTTGCCATATATCGGTAGCGTAGCGAGCCGCCATAATTGGTATAACGCATATCGCAAAAATCAACATCGAAACCTTGCGGGCTTTATGAATTTGCCAACCTTTTTTGATGAAATATCCTGATAGATACCCTCCGCCAATACTACCAATGGTGGTGGCGGTATAAACAATAATTAAAGGTAAACTTGGTTTTTTCAAGTCTAAATTGAAGGTTGTCGAAAAATATGAAGGCAACCAAAATAAGAAAAACCACCAAATTGGGTCAGTAAGCATTTTACCAAAAAAGAATGCCCAAGTCTGACGGATACCGAAGAGTTTTAGCCATGCCACGGGTTTTTCGTTGGCATCAATTTCTTCGTTATCACTATGGATGTAGTCAAATTCTTCTTTGCTTAATTTTGGATGTTTTGCGGGCGTTTCATAATAAATCCACCAAAAAATTAACCAGATAAAACCGATAGCTCCCGTTACGATAAATGCCATCTCCCAACCGTATATTCCAAGAATCCAAGGAACCATTATGGGTGCAAAAACTGCCCCAATGTTGGCTCCTGAATTGAAAATACCCGTTGCTAAGGCTCTTTCTTTTTTTGGAAACCACTCGGCAGTTGCTTTGATGGCGGCTGGAAAATTCCCTGCTTCGCCCAAACCCAAAGCCGCACGAGCAACGCCAAAACCAAAAGTTGATTTGGCAAAAGCATGAGCAATTGCCGCCAAACTCCATCCAATAATGGAAATAATGTAACCCGATTTCGTTCCAATTTTATCAATAATACCGCCAAAAACCAACAAACTGAAAGCGTAAGCAGCTTGAAAGGAAATTACGATATAGCTGTAATCCTTCTCAGTCCAGCTAAATTGCTTTTCGAGGGTGGGTTTCAACAGACCAATCACTTGACGGTCAAGGTAGTTGATAGTAGTGGCAAAAAATAGCAAGGCTACGATTGTCCAACGGTACTTTCCAATGGTGGTTTGCATGATTTTAGTTCTGGGTTTTGAACACTCGATGTACTTATTTTTAACTTTTCAATGTAAAGATTTAAAATTGAAAATAATTTTTCGCATTATGATAACAAATGTTCTGAACCATTTGCCCAATCCATTCAATGTCATTGGGGAGTTCACCATTTTCGATTTCGTTTCCCAAAATATTACAAAGAATTCTACGGAAATATTCGTGTCTTGGGAAGGATAAAAAACTGCGTGAATCCGTCAGCATTCCAACAAAACGACTCAATAATCCCATGTTTGACAATGAGTTAATTTGACGTTCCATGCCGTCTTTTTGGTCTAAAAACCACCAACCTGAACCGTACTGAATTTTACCTGCCATCGAACCATCATTGAAATTGCCCGTCATGGTAGCGAAAACGTCATTTTCTTTTGGATTTAGGTTATACAAAATCGTTTTTGTTAATTGGTCATTTTCATCTAAACGCCCTAAAAATTTGGATAAACTCTGTGCTTGAGACCAGTCACCCATTGAATCCCAACCCGTATCTGGACCCAAAGTTCGCAAGGCACGGGTATTGTTATTACGCATTGCTCCGAGGTGAAATTGCTGTGTCCAACCCAAGTCATGATACATTACTCCTAAAGCATGAAGTATGGCAGATTTGTAGGTCAGAGCCTCCTGAGACGTGATACTTTGTTTTGAAATAACTTTCTTAAATACAGAATTGGCGGTTTCTTCGGTAAAATTGACGGCATAAATTTGCTCTAAACCGTGGTCTGCCAAACGACATCCCAATGAAGCAAAAAAGTTCGCCCGCATTCGAAGAGCCTTCAATAATTCGGAATAAGAATTAATGTCGAGGTTTGTAATTGAGCCTAATTTTGATACGAAATCCGCAAAATTTGGGTTCTCGATTAAGATAAATTTATCAGGACGAAAAGTGGGTAAAACCTTGGCGGTACAAGTTCCATCTTTTATGATTGCTTGATGATATTCCAAAGAATCCATCGGGTCGTCGGTGGTGCAAGCAACCTCTACTTTCATTTTTGAGAGTAAACTTCTGACTGAAAATTCTGGTGTCTTAATTTTGGCAGAACATTCTTCGTAAATCCGTTTAGCATTCTTCGGATTTAGGGTTTCGTGTTCATCAAAATAACGCTGTAATTCCAAATGCGTCCAATGATACAGAGGATTGCGTAGCGTGTAAGGCACAGTCTCCGCCCATTTCTCAAATTTTTCATAATCTGTTCCATTACCCGTACAGAACTTTTCGTTTATGCCATTTGCCCGCATGGCTCGCCATTTGTAGTGGTCGCCGTAGAGCCAAATTTGCGTAAGATTCTCAAAATTCTTATTGCTCGAAATTTGGTCGGGCGGTAAGTGATTATGATAATCAATAATAGGCATATCCTTGGCAAACTCGTGGTATAGTTTGCTGGCGGTGGGGGTTTGGAGAAGGAAATCTTCGTTTAAAAATTGTTTCATTTTATGTAAATATATGGACACAAAAAAGTCTGTTTCAGATTAATTCAAAGTCAGTTTCAGCCTCTAACAAAGTTGAAATAATGCTTTTGCCGTTAGCATTGCCAAGAAAAGGATATTCAAAAGTCATTTGTGGATGAAATGGGGTTCTTGGTGTATAAAGTGGGGATAGGGAATATTTTACTGTAACGCTTCGGGAATTAAATTTACTAAACCAACAAAAAAGGTCGCTGAACAAAATTCAGTGACCTTTTTCGATACATAAAAACCAACACCTACGAATTATTTGAAATGAGTTCAATTGGATAAAAAGGAAATTTTGTATCATCCGATAGAGCTGTAAAACCCGTACTTGCCGCTTGTGCAATAATGGTGCGGTCGTATTGGTCTTTATGGTCTTTTATCATTTGAATTTCATAGAATCGATGGGCGTGTTCGGGCGTAATGTTTAAAACTTGAACTTGTAAATTACTTAACGCTTGTTGAAAAAATGTGGCAAGCGGTAAGTCTATCTTTACTTCTTTGAGCTACGATTCTAATAATTGAGCAATTTCTACCAGCGAAATAGCACTGAGATATTTAGGGCAGGCACTTTCGAGAATCTTCACTATTTTCTTGCCATTTTCTCAGGTCTTCCGCACGTATTCAGAAAATGTGGGTATCTAAAAGGTAGCACTTCATTATTTCAAATTATCGTCAAAAAGTGTATCGGACATAAAAATTAGATGTCTCATTGTACCCATTTTTACTTTGGTTCTGCCTTCTGGTGCTCTCATTACCTGTTTAATAGGCACTTCCTTTGGTTTTGTTGCTGTTTCCATAGTCTTAATTTTATTAAATTTCTTAGACAAGCATACGAGTAAAATCTAAAAAAATAGCTAAAATTACAAGCATTGTTTGAATGAAAAAAGGGCTGTTAATCAGGTACTTGTGTTTATTATTCAGATGTGCAGTAAAACAATATCCGTAAATAAAATCAATCCATCACCTCATAAACCACCATTGGCAAAGTCTTATTCTTCAAAATCACCTCCCCAACTTTCTTGCAATTAAAAGATTCTTTTACTTTCAAATACGCATTTTCATTGATAATAATTTGCCCTGCATTAGCGGCAGTTTGTAATCTTTGGGCAATGTTTACGACATCGCCAATCACGGTATAATCTAAACGACGAAGGTTGGCTGAACCAATATTACCAGAAATCATTTCGCCCGAATTCAAACCAATGGATAATTGGGGCGTAAAAGGTACAGGATGAGCCGTTTCGGGCATTTCTTCAATCTGTTTTCTCACTGCCAAACACGCATCAATGGCACGGTCTAAGTGATATTCGTCTCTAAAAACTGCCATGATGGCATCGCCCATGAACTTATCAATGTAACCTCCTTGTGCAATTATTTCTTTTACCATTACATCAAAATAATTGTTCAATAATTTCACCACGGCATCGGGTGTTTCGTTTTCTGAAATGGCAGTGAATCCACAAATATCAATGAAAACAACGGTGGCTTCCACGATTTCATTGAGCATAATTGATGATTCAAACTCACGACTACCCATGAAACTAAGCACCGTTTTGTCCACGTACATTCTTAAAATATCATTTTCTTTAATGGCTTTCAGCGTCTCTTTTATTTGAGTTACCTGTAAAATCGTTCTTTCAATCGTTACTGATAAATCTTCAAAATTGACGGGTTTTGTGATGAAATCATACGCTCCACGATTCATCGCAATACGGATATTTTCCATATCTTCGTACGCCGAAATAATAACCGATTTTATGAGTGGATAATATTCATTTAAGTGACTCAACAACGTCAGACCGTCCATTTCAGGCATATTAATGTCGCTCAACACGATGTCTATTGTTGGATTTTGTTGAATTTTATCTAAGGCTTCTTTCCCATTGAGTGCAAAATAGAACTCATATTTTTGTTCTCTAATTTTTTGACGAAATTTTTGTTTGATGAGCATTTCCAAATCTGGTTCATCATCAACCACTAATATTTTTGTCATATCAATTTAATTTCAATTTTTCTTTAAGTAGTTTAAAATCAACGGGCTTGGTCAAAAAATCATCGGCTCCTAATTCTTTGGCGTGGGCATAATTTTCATCATCACCGTAGGCTGTAATCATCATCACGATGGGCGGAGGTGGTTTTAAATAGTCTTCTTTGATG
>JAYVRF010000007.1:0-12125 GCA_043756925.1 Arcicella sp.
TAAATCGTAAATTGATAATTTCATATTCTTTTCATTATCATTCAAACCCGAAACCGAAGAATCTTCTTCATTGGCTTGTTCAGTAACCGAGATTTTATCCATCACCTTGCTCAATTTTCCTCCATCACATTTATTTTTTGCTGTGAATTTGGTGAAAAAGAGGAATTAACGTGAAAATTGGTGACATATAATAGCAAAGAAAAGAGGGTAAGAAAATTAATTTTCTTACCCTCTTTTTTAACATTATTTTAAATTAATTATACCAAATTCCCTTTCTTCAAAGCATCAGTGGCAAAACTCGCCGCACGAGCTGTCAAAGCCATATACGTCAAAGATGGATTCACACACGAAGCGGAAGTCATGGCTGCACCGTCCGTTACAAATACATTTTCAGCTCCCCAAACTTGGTTATTTTTGTTCAAACATGAGTTCTTTGCATCAGTACCCATACGAGCTGTTCCCATTTCATGAATACCAATTCCTAATGTTTTCTTGGTATCATTGTAAGTTGAAACGTTTTTCAAACCCGCTTTTTCTAACATTTCGCCAGCATCGTTTTGCATATCTACCCGCATTTTCTTTTCGTTTTCTTTATACTCCGCATCAAAAACAAACAAGGGCATTCCCCATTTATCTTTTAGCTTATCGTCTAAATACATTCTATTATCTGGATTCGGTAGAACTTCACCAAAGCCCATCATCCCAAAACGCCATTGTCCAGGATAGCTCAATGAATCTTTGAAATCAGCACCAATTCCTTCTTGTTTCGCTCCACGTCCCCATTCGTCACGGGTGGCACTTCCTTGATACCCGAATCCACGAGTATAATCACGTTTATCAGTTCCCCAATTACGGAAACGGGGAATATAAATACCATTAGCACGGCGACCGTAGTAATAATCATCTGCCATCCCGTCAAATTCACCTGATGCTCCAACGCCCAAATGATGATCCATAATGTTGCGTCCTAATTGGTCAGATTCATTACCTAAACCGTTTGGATGACGTTTTGATTTTGAATTCATCATGATTCCCGTTGTTGGAAAGGCTGAGGCATTCAAAAAAATCACTTTTGCAAAATATTCAATGGATTCATTAGTTTTTTGATCAAGAATTCTGACACCAACTGCTTTTCCTAATTTATCATCAAAAATAACTTCTTGAACCATAGCATCAGGACGAAGGGTTAAATTCCCCGTTTTTACCGCTGCTGGAAGAGTTGAAGACTGCGTTGAAAAATATCCGCCGTAAGGACATCCCATCATGCAACGATTACGAAACTGGCATTGAGCCCGTCCTAAATCAAGGGCAATTTTAGATTCTCCCGTTAAATGGGCAGTACGTCCCATGATGAAATGACGACTTGGGAATTCTTTTTCAATTCTCAATTTCATCTCTTTTTCAAGAGCGTTCATGTTCATGGCGGGCAAATAATGTTCTCCGTGTGGCAAAACATCAATGTTATCTTTCGCACCGCTAATACCCGCAAATTTTTCAACGTAATTATACCACGGAGCTAAATCATTGTATCTGATGGGCCAATCTGTAGCAATTCCTTCTTTTGCGTTTGCTTCAAAGTCAGTAGGATTCCAACGATATGACTGACGACCCCACATTAATGAACGTCCACCAACGTGATAACCACGGATCCAATCAATGGGTTTTTTCTCAATGATTGGATTTTCTTTGTCATTTTCAAAGAAATCTCTCCACGGCTCATTGGCAGTGTAACCCGTACGAACGTTTATGAAATATTCTTCGGCAGTTTTGCTATCTACTCGTCCACGGTGAGGGAAATCCCAAGGGTTTTTTGTGGCATTTGTGTAATCAATAACGTGTTTGACATCACGTCCACGTTCGAGCATGATAACTTTCATGCCTTTTTCACATAATTCTTTGGCAGCCCAACCGCCTGATATTCCAGAACCAACCACGATGGCATCGTAAGTATTTGCTTTGGTTCCTGTTCCTATTATTTCCATTTATTTTATATGGTATTAAGTATTAAGTAATGGGTATTAAGATTTTTAGTGATAATACTTTTTCAAAATAACCTTATGTTGTATTAATAATTTTCAACTGTTAATTATTAATTGATAATTGTTAATTGAATTAGCTCATCGCCCAAACTTTTTGACCTTTTTGTAATTTGATACCTTCATATTTGCCTGGTACTTCCAAATATTCAGCCGCTTTCGTTGCACCTTGTTCGGACGTAAAATAGCCCAAAATCGTTAAATCCTTCATGATATTCCAAAATTCAGACCTTTCTTTGGCAGTATCTTCTACTTTCAAGAGAGCTAATTTTTGTTCCGAAGTGGCTTTCATGAAATCACCGTTTGCACCATCATTCAACTTATCCAAAGATGCGAAGAAAGATTTTTGTTGTTTTTCATCATAACATTCCTTCAACATATATTCAATAAATTCGGGAACTTTTGCTTCTTTTGCTCCTGGCGTAGAGGTTTTTGGTAAAATCATTTCGGCAATTTCTGCAATCATTTCACGGTGTTGTGGAACAATGGCGAATTCCTTTCCAACTTTTGAACCTCCGCCTGTTTTACAACCCTCTAAAACGGTGGCTAATGTGCCAACCGATAATGTCCCGCCTATTAATAATGCAACACGGGCAATTGCGTCTCTTCTTTCCATATTTTTATTTCTGATTGGTTATTTTGTCTTTTTTATTTAAAAATGTTGAATAAATTAGTCTTATTTATCATCTAAAACTAACGTAAAATTACACTTATATTGTAAAAAATTGTATTCTTTTAATGTAATCTTTAAGTGATTTCTTAATAAAATTGTTTAGAAAATTCTATCGATTACGAAATCACCCAAAGATAATTTGGTTGAATTGGTTTTGTGTGCCTACTTGCAGTATATTTCACAAATAAACAGACAGATGAAAGTTAAACTATTATCCTTATTGTGTTTAATGCTATGTTTTGCGACACACGCCCAAAAAAAGAAGACCAACAAGAAAACTCCACGGACTAAAATCGTTGTCATTGATTCAACCGAAATCTTGAATCGCAATCAATTAAACAGCGGAATGCAACAAGCCCAAGATCAAGTTGAGGCAAGTCTGACAGGAAAAGATAAATCTTCATCTCAAAACGGAGAAAAGCGTTTTTATGATACCTATAAATTATTTCTTCATGCAGGAGAGGAATTAACCTTAGAGCATTCTTCGGATAATTTCAGGGTAATGTTAGGCTTTAAAACACCCTCGAATAAGCAAGAAAATAGCTATGATTCAAAGCCTTATTCTGGAACGAGTTATAACAAGTTTTTTTACGTCGTTCCCATCACTGGGACTTATACTTTGCTTGCAACTTCAATGGATGCAGGACAATCTGGGAAATATAAAATTCAGAAGACAATTGCCGTTCCTAATGCCGTAGAAGCACAAATTGACCCACAGTTTTCTAAGCAATTCAAAGCATTAACAACTTCAAAAACTGAGAATTTTAAGAATATCACGGGTGAAAAAGTCAAGAAGGATAAAAAAGATAAATCAATAGGGCAGGAGCGTTTTAAGACTGCTTTTGAATTAGTAACGGGAAAATCAGGTATGATTTTGCAGGATAATGGAGGTAGTACTTCAAACTATAAATCCATCATTTTTGAGTCAGAGTTTGAGGAAGAAGCCAAACAATATTTCGAGAAAACAAAAAAGCAATTGCAGGTTTTGGTAAGAAGTTGGACGGAACAAAGCAATACTGATAATAATTACAGTGCCTCAACCGATAAAGATTTGATTACATTGAGTGTTTCATCGGAAGAAAGGAAGAAAAAGAAAGTGGTTTATTCGGTTAATTTCGTTTATAACTAAAATAATTGTCGAGGATTGAGTTGTTGGATTCAGGAAATAACAATTCTATAATTCAATCCTCAACAATTATTTTACGCTGGCATTGAAGGACGAACTTCAACCTTACTCGGCAAAGTCCTCGCTGGCATTTTGATTAAGTCCGAAACAATTTGACCAATATCCTCTGGTTGAATTTTCCAAGCATCTTTATCAGAAGGAATATGTCCGCCAAATTCTGTGGCAACTGAACCTGGCATGATGGTCGTTACTTTAATTCCGTCTTTTCTTAAATCAATCATGATTGCCTGAGAAAAGCCAACTACGCCAAATTTAGAGGCATTATATGCTCCACCGTTCGCAAAGAAATTTGTTCCTGCCAAACTTGAAATCGTAATAAAATACCCTTTTGATTCTTTTAAAGATTCGTAGGCAGCCTTGATTGAATTGAAAGTTCCTGTGAGATTAATGTCAATGGTGTCTTGCCATTGTTCGGATGTAAGTGTCTGAATTGGAGCCATGTAACCAACGCCCGCATTAGCAATTACATAATCCAATCGTCCCCAATTTGACAAAATCGTTTGAACCGCTTGCTCTTGGGAAGCCAGATTTCTTACGTCTGATTCTATTCCAATAGCATAACCATCTTTGATTTTATTCAATTCTAAGGCGGCTTCATCTGCATTTGCTTGTGTACGTGAGGTTACAGCAACACGAATTCCATCTTTAATTAATGCTTCTGCAACGCCGTAACCAATTCCTTTTGAGCCTCCTGTGATAAGGGCAACTTTTGTTATTTCTGACATGATTTTTAGGTTTTAAGTTTTCTTAACTGTTCAACTCAAACTTTTCTAAAATAGTTTCTTAATTTCCAAAACTGGAAAGTAATGCTTATTTTTGAAATTATACCTTAAAACTAAATCAAATGGCACAAAATCAACTTGAAAAATATCTCATTCAGTTGAAAAATAAAAAAGGAGAATTCCTCGAAAAACAACGCAAAGAATACAAATTTTCCCGATTTCAAAGTAGCCTTGAAATATTGGAAAGAGCGAGTTACTTTAATACAGTTCCTAATGAAATCATTTCAAAAATCGAATTAATTTTTCATTTGATGCCTTCACATGAATTGTATTATATCAAAAAGGATGAACTTCAATTTTTGGAATATATAAGACAGGTTAATTCACTATTTATTACAGTACTTGATGAATATGAGAAATACATTGTAAAACCTGCGAATTTTATTAAAACGCTTTTTAATATCTTATTTCCAATGATATTTTTATTAGTTTTATATCACGAAAAATTTGAAAAATGGATTGGGTTAGAACTTACTATATTATTTTCAATTGTTATTTCTATTGCTCTTGTCTATGTAAACCGTAGAAAATTCGGAATAACTTTTTTATCGTAAAGTGACTTTGAAAGGGCTAAATATATCTTTGGAAAAGAAAAATATATTTTAAATTTTCCGCTTCCAAAGATAAAAGACAGGAATCCCCAAAGCCACAATTCCAACCCCAATCCATGAAGGGACGGGCTTGTAAATCAAGAGATTAATACAAAGTGCTACGGCAAAAAATAAGTAAATCGCTGGGATAATTGGATAACCAAATGCTTTGTATGGTCTTGGTGTAGTAGGTTGTTTCTTGCGGAGGATGAATACGCCTAAAATTGTGAGAATATAAAATACTAAAATCGCAAAAACGGTATAATCTAATAAATCACTGTATGTACCCGTCAGACACAATAAACTTGCCCAAAAACATTGCATAACTAATGATGCCGCAGGAACGCCTTTTGAGTTCAATTCTCCTGCTTTTTTGAAGAAAAGATTGTCTTTTGCCATCGCATAATAAACCCTCGCTCCCGATAAAATAATGCCGTTATTGCATCCAAAAGTAGAAATCATGATGAATATTGCCATAATAATGGTGGCAGGATTTCCAAAAATCATTTCAGCGGCTGCCGTTCCTACTCGGTCGTTGGTGGCGAACATAATTCCCCGTCCGACCGTGTCAATTGCGTTGGGTTGCCCTTGAACAGGAAGCAATGTCAAATATGCAATATTTGCTAAAATATAAAGAAAACTTACCGTCAAAGTGCCATAGAGAAGACTCAAAGGAATATCTTTTTTTGGGTTTTTCATTTCGCCAGCCGTGTAAGTAACATTATTCCAAGCCGAAGACGAAAATAATGGTCCAATCAAGGCTAAACCCATCGCAGACCATAAACCGATGCCCGAGAGATATTTATAATCAATGATTTTTCCTTTCTCCCAAACAATCTTCACGGGACTCCAAAAGTCTAAATTATTAATTTCCCACATTCCCTTTCCAGAAGTAAGACCCACATAAATCCCTAAAATTGCCAAACTTAACAATGCTCCAACTTTGGTTGTGGTGAAGATTAATTGAACCAACTTGGCATTTTTAACGCCTTGAATATTGATGAAAGTCAATAATAAAATCAAAGCAATTGCTAAAAGTTGTTGGGTATTAAAAATCAGAAAATGGTGTTCCGTACCAATATAATCTGGTAAAAGTACGCCCGTATATTTGGCAAAAGCGACGGCAACGGCTGCGATTGTGCCCGTTTCGATAACTAAAAAGGTTGTCCAACCAAACAAAAAGCCGACCAATGGATTGTATGCCTCCCGCAGATATACGTATTGACCGCCAGCTTTGGGCATCATTCCTGCGAGTTCACCGTAGGAAAGTGCTGAGATTAAGGTGATTACGCCCGTGATTATCCAAGTGAGTAGTAAATAACCAGGCGAGCCTAAGTTACGGGTAACATCGGCAGAGACGATAAAAATTCCCGAGCCAATCATGGAGCCAATCACAATCATGGTGGCATCAGTTAAGGATAATTCTTTTTTAAGTTCTTGCGGGTTTGATTCAGTCATTGATGAATTTTGTATTGAGTGGAATGTGAATTTACGAAGGAATTTGGGTTATTTTAAGAACCTCCAAAAATTACTGGTAAATTTGTATAATATAAACAAACATCCTTTGCAAAAGACCGTTTTCGCCATAACGCCCCCATTTACGCAACTCAATACGCCCTATCCCGCAACGGCGTACATAAAAGGGTTTTTAAACACTAAAAAAATCTCCTGTTTTCACGCTGATTTGGGCATTGAAGTAATTTTGAAGTTATTTTCTGAGAAAGGTTTGGAGGAACTCTTTACGTCAATTATACAAATAAATTTATCCGATAATGCCCAGAGAATTATTACTTTACGAGACGATTATATTCAAACGATTGACCCCGTAATCTCATTTTTGCAAGGTAAAAATCCCACGCTTTCACACGTAATTTGTCAGGGGAATTTCCTGCCCGAAGGTTCACGTTTTGCTCAATTAGAAGAGGATTTAGATTGGGCTTTTGGTTCGATGGGAACTCAAGATAAAGCCAAACATTTAGCGACTTTATACTTAGAAGACCTTTCAGATTTAATCATGGAATGCGTGGATTCACATTTCGGATTTAGTAGGTATGCGGAACGTTTGGGGCGTTCTGCCAATAGTTTTGATGAATTATACGAGGCTTTACAACAAGAATATACCTACATAGATAAAATCCTTATCAAGATTTTGGCAGAAAAAATGGCAATAATTCAACCTAAATTAGTAGCCATTACTGTGCCTTTTCCTGGGAATTTGTACAGTGCTTTTCGTATTGGACAATGGATTAAAAGACATTACCCCGAAACAAAAATTGCGATGGGCGGAGGATTTCCAAATACCGAATTACGCTCGCTTTCGGATGTTAGGGTTTTTGAGTTTTTCGATTTTATTACGTTAGATGATGGCGAAGCTCCCCTTGAACAACTTCTTAAACATATTGATAATTTGTCTGTAAACGCTCCCCTCCATTTTGGGTTGGGTTGGGGGTCATGTAACTTGCAACTGAAAAGAACTTTTATCTTACAAAATAAAACAATAGAATACATCAATAATAGTAAAACGCCCGACTACAAACAGTCCGAAGTTGGCACGCCCGATTATTCAGATTTATTGTTGGACAAATACATTTCTGTCATCGAAATTGTAAATCCCATGCACCGAATGTGGAGCGATGGACGTTGGAATAAACTCACAATGGCTCACGGTTGTTACTGGGGTAAATGTACGTTCTGCGATATTTCCTTGGATTACATTAAACTTTATGAACCCGTTGCTGCCAATCTGTTGTGCGATAGAATGGAAGAAATGATAAACCAAACGGGCCAGAATGGCTTTCATTTTGTGGACGAAGCCGCACCTCCTGCCCTCATGCGTGCTTTGGCTTTGGAGATTTTGCGGCGTAAACTTTCGGTATCTTGGTGGACAAATATACGTTTCGAGAAAAGTTTTAGCCACGATTTATGTCAGTTACTCAAAGCCTCTGGTTGCATTGCCGTTTCTGGGGGGTTGGAAGTAGCTTCGGACCGTCTTTTGGATTTGATTCAGAAGGGCGTAACCGTTTCGCAGGTTGCCCAAGTTACTCGCAATTTTACGGAAGCGGGCATCATGGTTCATGCGTATTTGATGTACGGCTTTCCGACGCAAACAGCCCAAGAAACCATTGATTCGCTTGAAATGGTAAGACAAATGTTTGAATTGGGGATTTTGCAATCAGGATTTTGGCATCAATTCGCCATGACCGCACACAGTCCCGTGGGAATGAATCCAGAACATTTTGGGGTAAAAATTGAGAACCCAATCATCGGAAGTTTTGCCAATAATGACTTGGTACATTCCGACCCAAAAGGCACCGACCATGACACTTTTAGTTACGGTTTGAAGAAATCGCTCTTCAATTTCATGCAAGGAATTGGCTTTGATTTACCACTCCAAGAATGGTTCGAGTTCAAAGTTTCAAGAACTAAAGTTCCTAAGAATTATATTGAAATGGCGGTTTCTGAGGAGGAGGAATTTATTTTAAGACCATCTTCAAAAATCGTTTGGCTGGGTAAAAAACCTTTGGTAGTTTATTCAAGTTCTAAAAAAGGAGAGACAGCTACTTTAAATTTTCATAACAAAAGGGAGGAGTTTTCAATTAAAACTAATAAATTTCAAGGGGATTGGTTGGCGGAAATTTTAGGGTTCATCTCTCCTAAAAATAAGAAAATTTACACTTCTCAAGAAATACAAAATCACTATGAAAATGCTGGATTACAAGATTTTGAGTTGTTTTGGTTTAATAAACCGGTGAATGGTTTGGGTGAATATGGGTTGTTAGTTTTGTAAGGAAATATTGTCTGTGCGACCCAATCTGAATTTCAATCCAAATCAAAAATCTATTACCTTTATATTCCACAATTAAATCCTCAATAAATGCAATATCCACTGCTCTTTCAACCCCTTAATTTAGGTTTTACTACCTTAAAAAATAGAATCCTGATGGGTTCAATGCATACGGGTTTAGAAGAAAGCAAAAATGGCTTTCATAAACAAGCTGCCTATTTTGCTGAACGTGCCAAAGGTGGTGTTGGACTCATGGTTACGGGTGGAGTTTCGCCTAATCGTGCGGGTTGTGCTTTGCCTTTTGGTAGTAAACTGTCCACAAGTTCAGAAGCTCGTGAGCATAAAATAATTACAGACGCAGTTCATGCCGTGGGCGGTAAAATCTGTGTGCAAATCCTTCATTCTGGGCGTTATGCTTATCATCCTTTGGCAGTTGCACCATCGGCTTTGAAAGCACCAATTGCACCATTTAAACCTTGGGAATTGTCAAGTAATGCCGTCAAAAGTACCATCAAAGATTTTGCAAATTGTGCCAAAAAAGCTCAGGAAGCGGGTTATGATGGTGTTGAAATTATGGGTTCGGAAGGATATTTAATTAATCAGTTTATAACAATAAAAACCAATAAAAGAACCGATGAATGGGGTGGGTGTTATGAAAACCGCATTAAATTCCCGATTGAAATTGTTAAGAAATGTAGAGAAACAGTAGGCGAAAATTTTATCATCATCTACCGACTGTCAATGCTTGATTTAGTGGAAGAAGGTTCAACTTGGGAAGAGGTTGAGCAGTTAGCTTTGGAGATTGAAAAGGCGGGTGCAACCATCATTAACACAGGAATTGGTTGGCACGAAGCCCGTGTTCCCACCATTGCAACGATGGTTCCGAGGGGAGGTTTCACATGGGTAACGCAACGTTTAATGGGCAAATTATCCATTCCATTAATCACCACAAATCGAATTAATACGCCCGAAATTGCCGAGAGAATCTTAGCAGACGGTCACGCCAATATGGTCTCAATGGCTCGTCCGTTCTTAGCCGATCCAGAATTTCCAAAGAAAGCGATGGAAGGTCGTGCCGATGAAATAAACACTTGCATTGCCTGTAACCAAGCCTGTCTCGACCATATTTTTGCTCGTAAAACAGCATCTTGTTTAGTCAATCCAAGAGCTTGTAATGAATTGGAAATCAATATTTTACCTACACAAAACAAAAAGAAAATTGCCGTTGTTGGTGCTGGTCCTGCGGGTTTATCATGTGCCGTTACGCTTGGACAACGAGGACACGAAGTTCATCTTTTTGAGGCTCAATCCATTTTGGGAGGACAGTTCAATATAGCCAAAGAAATTCCAGGAAAGGAAGAATTTTCGGAGACTTTGCGATATTATAACCGTCAAATGGAAATTAATAAAGTTCAAGTACATTTGAACACTCATTTTGAAGAAAATCAAGCGAATGATTTTGATGAAATTGTGGTGGCAACGGGCGTAACTGGTCGAAGTATGAATATCGAAGGCATAAATCATCCAAAAGTTTTGACTTATACGGAAGTAATTTTAGATAAAAAACCAGTCGGTAAGAAAGTTGCTGTTGTGGGTGCAGGAGGGATTGGTTTTGATGTTTCAGAATACTTAACCCATGCTGGAAAGACTGACATTCAGCACTTTATGAAAGAATGGGGCGTTGATATGGAATATAAAACGGGTGGTGCTTTGATGAAAAACGCTGGAATGACATCTCCGAGAGAAGTGTATTTATTACAACGTTCCGCCAAAAAACACGGAGAAGATTTAGGCAAAACTACGGGCTGGATTCACAGAACGGCTTTACGAATGAAAAATGTAAAAATGATTGGGGAAGTAACCTACGAAAAAATTGATGACGATGGACTTCATGTTTTAATCAAAGGACAACCTCATGTTTTGGAAGTTGATAATGTGGTAATTTGTGCGGGACAAGTATCCAATAATCAGTTGTTTACAACTTTAAAAGATAAACATAAAAATGTGCATTTAATTGGTGGAGCTTTGGAAGCGGGGGATTTGGATGCTAAACGAGCGATTGAACAAGGCGTGAAATTGGCGATTTCTCTATAAATATTTAAAATAAGATTTGTTTGACCCTACAGTCGTTGGCTTTTTAAATGACAACGACCGTTTTCTAATGTAAAATTTTTGATCCAAACAAAAATTACTTACTCAATTCTTCCACCATCAATTTACCTGCACGCTCAGAAGCCCCTTTTTCGCCCAAATTTTTTCTAATTTCTGAATAAGCCTCTAATTGATTTTGGCGTGTAGTTTGATTTGTAGTAATTTTTGTTAATTCTTCCGTTAAGTTCTCTTTCGTTAAATCATACTGCAATAATTCTTTAACTACCTCATGTCCCGCAATCAAATTTACCAATGAAACAAAAGGCACTCGAATTACTCTTTTATAAACTTGATATGCCGCCCAACCGCCACGATAACAAACCACTTGCGGAATGTTGAAAAGTGCGGTTTCAAGCGTTGCCGTTCCAGAAGTTACCAATGCTGCATCAGCCACAGAAAGCAAATTATAAGCATCATCCATCACAATTTTTACGGGGAAGATGGACTGCCAACGAGCGTATAATTCTTTCGGTAAATTAGAAACTGCCCCGATAACAAATTGATAATCAGGGAATTCATACACCTGCGACATCATCAAAGGTAACATTATTTCTACTTCTTGTTTGCGACTTCCAGGCAATAACGCAATGATTGGCTTTTGTCCCAAACGTGCGGATTTTCTAAAATCTTCCTTCGGAGTAAAATCTGCAATGGCATCAAAAAGTGGATTCCCTACGTATTCAACTTCATAATCATACTGTTTGAAAAAGTCCTTTTCAAACGGAAAAATCACAAACATTTTATTCACAAATTGTTTAATTTTCAAGGCTCTTGATTGATTCCAAGCCCACACTTTTGGAGAAATATAATAGAAAGTTTTGAACCCGTTGAGTTTTGCAAATTTGGCAACTCGCATATTAAAACCCGCATAATCAATCAGAATTACGACATCGGGTTGGAAGTTTTTGATGTCTTTTTTACAG
>JAYVRF010000008.1:0-39521 GCA_043756925.1 Arcicella sp.
TCTAATTGTCTCATAATCAGTATTTTATATGTTTGGCAACACAAATGTACTGACCTATGAGTTTACTATCTCTGTTTTCTCAACCCAATATTCGCATTACTAATTATTTACTATCAACTGCATGAAAGCTGTACTTTGCAAAACTTATGGATCACCCGAAACCCTTGTGGTTGAGGAAGTTATGTCTCCAACTGCCTCAAAAGGGAAGGTCGTTATCAGCGTAAAAGCCTGTGGCGTAAATTTTCCTGATACCTTAATTATTCAAGGAAAATATCAAATAAAACCACCGATGCCTTTTTCACCAGGTGGCGAAGTTGCAGGTATTATCAAAGAAGTTGGCGAAGGAGTAACGCACTTAAAAGTGGGTGATAGCGTATTCTCATTAACTGGTTTTGGCGGATTTGCCGAAGAAGTTGAAGCCGATGCAAAAACGACTTTATTAATGCCAGCAGGATTAGATTTTGTCACCGCTTCCTCAGTCATGTACGCCTACGGAACGTCATATCATGCGTTAAAAAATCGGGCAGAACTAAAAACTGGCGAAACCCTTTTGGTATTGGGTGCAGCGGGTGGCGTTGGTTTGGCGGCGGTTGAATTAGGCAAAATCATGGGAGCAAAAGTAATTGCGGCAGCCTCAACGGATGAAAAATTAGAACTTTGCAAGAAATACGGTGCCGATGAAATAATCAATTATTCAACCGAAAATTTAAAAGAGCGAATCAAGGAAATTACGGGTGGAAGAGGCGTTGACGTAGTTTATGACCCAGTGGGAGGTCAATATTCCGAACCTGCGTTTCGCTCAATTGCTTGGAAAGGTCGTTATTTAGTGATTGGATTTGCGGCAGGCGATATTCCGAGTTTGCCTTTAAATTTGCCCCTTTTGAAGGGTGCATCTATCGTGGGCGTATTCTGGGGAGCATTTGCAGCCAATGAACCGAAAGAGAGTTTCCAGAATTTTAGGGAATTATTAGGCTTCATTGCTCAAGGAAATCTAAAGCCTCACATACACGCCCAATATTCACTCGAACAAGCATCAGATGCCCTGTACGAAATGCTGAACCGGAAAGTGATGGGAAAGGTGGTAGTTATCAATTAACGGTTACAAGGCGACAATCAATAATTAACAATAAAGGATTCTAATTTGGCTAATTTAATTGTTAATTGATTTATCGCAGTTCTCTCTTCTCATCTTTCAAAGCATACAGAAAAACGACTTTTTTCTTTGATACGTTTTCAATAAATGGTTTTAGGATTTGCTCAGCAGATTTTTTAGTTTGCTCCAAAATGCCCATCTCTTGGGCATTTTTTGCGATTTGATTCTCGGCTTTTTGGAAGGCATTATCTACCAATTTTGCTTCGTCCAAAAAGGCATATTCAGTGCCGTAAACCTTTGATTTTGAGTGGTCTATCTTGTAATTACATATCTCTGGGTCGGGTAAATGAACCACTAAAACACTGTCTTTCTCCGTAATATCGCCTAACCTGATTTTCGTCAAATCTAAGCATCCAGTGGCTTCTCCCGAAACGATTAAAAGCACTTTTGCATCTGGTAGTACATCTTTTTTAATTCTACTTTCCACAACATCTCTGAAATTGTATTTCACTAATTCCAACTTACCCATCGAAGAAATTTGTTGCAATAAACTACTCTGAGTAACTTCCACTTCTCCACTACTGAAAGGATTCTTAAAATCTTTCAATTTCTCCCAAGCGAAAATGGCAAGGGCAACCACTAAGAAAAGAGGAATTAAACGGATGAGTTTTCGGAGCATGGGTTTTGTTTTGTTTTATGGAACGATGGCACACGAATGACGCAGATGCCTTTGGCGTTCTATCATCTTTACGTTCATCATCTCAACGTAAATACTTAAAATCCAAAGGATTATCATAGATAAATTCATATCCAGTTCGCTGAATTAACTTTTGCGGACTGATTATTTTAAATAATATTTCTTCCGAAGGTGCTTCAAAAGTGGGTTTTTTATACCCAAATTCTTCACAATTTTTAAGATAAATCTCTTCACGTATTGGGTGTTCTGGTGAAACTACATTAAAGGTTTCATTCCAGAAACCTTTTTCCAAAATCATCGAAATTATCTGAATTACGTCCTCTTGATGAACATAATTTACGGGAATTTTCCCGGTATTAATCGTCTTTCCTACGAAGTATTTAGCGGGAATTCTTTCAGCACCCATTAACCCTCCGCATCGTAGAATTATGACATTTTGAGGAAGATTTTTTAGTAAATTTTCAACCTTAATTAAAGCATGGCTATCAATTACTTCATCATCTTCCGTCATTTCACGATTAAGGTCTGGATAAACAGAAGTTGAAGAAGTATAAATGATTGATTTAACGCTCAATGAAGGTAAATATTCCAATAAAGATTCAATTTGCTGCACATGAAAATCTTCGCCATATTTGCTCGCTCGTGGGGGAATGCAAATGATTAAAACTTCGGAATTCAGGAAATTATCAAGTTTTTCAGATTCAATTTGAGGAGAAAACTTAAGCAAAAAAGGTTCAATACCAACTTCTGAAAGCAAAACAATTTTACTTTCAGAAGTGGTTGAACCTTTAACGGAATGACCATTTTCTACTAAATGTTTTCCAAGTGGCAAGCCAAGCCAACCACAACCTAAGATGCTGATTTTCATAAATAAAATTTCTTCCACAAAATATATTCCTCCACCACTTCTGGCACCATGTATTTTATGGATTGATTATTCTTTAAACATTCCCGAATGAAAGTTGCTGAAATATCCAAAGATGGAGCATTTATTAATTTCACATTTGGATGATTTTCTAAATCGCTTTTCGTAGAGTTTGGTCTTGGATAAACGTATAATCCAAAATATTCTAAGATTTTATCGTGATTTTTCCAGTTAGGGAATTGGGCTAAATTATCTCCTCCAATTATTAGTTTAAACTCATGCTGCGGATGTTTTTCTTGTATGCGAATGAGCGTATCAATCGTGAAAGAAGGTTTTGGCATCGAAAACTCAATATCCGTTACTTTGAATTTGGAATTATCGGCAATGGCTTTTTCAACCATTGTCAAACGGTCAAATTCATGCAAGAGAGAATTGTTTTTCTTGAATGGATTTTGGGGCGAAACCACAAACCAAACTTGGTCTAAGTCGGTGGTGGTTGCCATGATATTTGCCACAATCAAATGCCCGATATGGATAGGGTTGAACGATCCGAAAAATAAGCCAATTTTCATTTATCAGTGATCAGTTATTAGTAAACACTTATTAATAAACAATTTAGAATTCCTTATAATTGTTTATTAATAAATGATAACTGTTTAGTGACCCGTAAATTCATCAAATAATACCTGTGCTTTCTTAAATGCTGTATTTAAATCGTCATTTACCAAAATAACATCAAATTGATCTTGAAAAGCCATTTCAAATTTCATCTTAAAAACTCGTTTTGAAATAGAATCTTCCGAATCTGTTCCACGGTCACGAAGGCGTTTCTCTAATTCTTCAACGCTTGGCACTTTCACGAAGATTGATAAAGCTCTATCTTTATAATATTCCTTCAATTTAACGCCTCCACGTACATCCACATCAAATATTACGTGTTTACCCGATGCCCAAAGTCTTTCAATTTCAGATTTTAACGTGCCATAATAGGCTCCTGAATACACTTCCTCCCATTCAACAAACTCATTTTTGATGATTTTATCCTTAAATTCATCGGGAGTCATGAAGTGATAGTCCTTTCCATTTTCTTCGTTACGTCCACGTTTATCACGGGTGCAAGCGGAGATTGAAAAGCCCAAATTGTCGTTATTCGTCAAAAGATGTTTGACAATAGTAGTCTTGCCCGAACCAGATGGGGCAGAGAAGATGATGAGTTTACCGTTTTCCAAGAGTTATTGATAATGTAAAACCTCATCTTTCAAAAGTAGTGAGGTGAATGTATTACAAAAATAAAAAGTTATTAAGTTAAACCGTACAAAACGATCAACTTAATAACTTAAAATATATTAATTCTAAATATAAAATTCTATAACGTACTGATTCTCTGTTTGATACAGTCAATCAAACTTGCAGGAACGGATTTTCTTTCTAATCTCAATTGTATAGTTTCCTTAATACATTTTTCGAGTTCATACCCTTTTTCGCAAGGTAAACACGTATTCATATTTAATTTGAACTGGTTGATTTGTTCGTCTGATGCCTGACCGTCCACAATCAACTGCACCATTTTCATGCACTCAGCTTGATGCTCGCACGATGTCTTTTTTTGAATTTTCTCAGCCTCGGAAACCATGATTTTTTATAGATTATACAATATTTAATATTGGTCTATTTTTTGTTTATTGTTTATCATTCAAGTAGTTAGTAAACAGGAGGCATTTTAAAATAATTCCCTAATGGTAAAAAAATAATTGCAATTAGTTACAGATTAATAAATTATTTAAATTTTCGATAACGCTTACTTTTAACTGATAATTGCTAACTGTTAATTGAAAATCCTACTCTGCCATACTGTCAGCATTTACATCATACCCTAACGATTTGGCATAAGATTTTAATTTTTCTTTTAACAGCATTCTCGCACGGTGCAGTCGTGAACGTACCGTTCCAATGGGTATGTCAAGGATTTTTGCCATTTCTTCATACGTGAAACCTTCCACATCACAAAGAATGATAACCGTTCTAAAATCCACGGGAAGGGCATTTAAGGCATTGGCAATTTCGTCGCCAATCAAGTCCTGCACCGATTCTACCCGTAAATCTACTGTTTGGTTTGTCTCAGCATCTTCCTCGGAATTATAGGTTGTTTCCACATCCTGATAATCCACCTTGGCGGGTTCTTTCGACTTTTTTCTAAAATCATTTATGAAACTATTTTTCAAAATGCGGAACAACCAAGCCTTGGCGTTTGTTCCCTGTGAAAATGAGTTAATAAATCTGAATGCTTTAAGATAAGTATCTTGTACAAGGTCATTTGCATCGTCTTCATCGTTAGTTAAACGAAAGGCAAAGTTGTACATAGAGTCTATATGGGGCATGAATTCTTTGTCGAAAACACGGTTTTTTTCGAGGTCGGAATAGGTTTGAGTTACTTTGACTTCTTCTTGTTCTTCCATTTTGTTGCTGAAAATCGTCAGTAAAAATAAGCCTTCCAATTTGATTTACAATGAAACATTTTGCAAATCCAATATTTGGTTGGAATATAACTATAAACAAACAACTTGCCAAGGATGTTTTAGGACAGTTTCCTGACAAAAGGGCATTGATTTTTAGAGTCGTAAGTCTTTAAGTCACACGTCATAATGAATTGGAGTTTATCAGTTTTGTACTTGCGACTTCATGTAACTTTTTGCTTCAAAAACCTTCGTAACGCCCTTCTCAGTAAGCGTATAACTAAAACCTGACTGAATTGAGTAAGCTCCATATTCGCCTTTTTTGTTCAAGGCAAGGTAGCCAATTTGAAATTCTTTGTAATTATATCGTTTCACAATTCGCATGACTGCTTCTTCACAAGCCTGTTGAGGATTTTTCCCATTTCTCATCAGTTCTACAATGAGAAATGAACCCAATGTTTTCAGTACAAATTCGCCCAAACCTGTGGCACAGGCTCCACCGACTTCATCATCACAAAAAACTGCCGCTCCAATTACGGGCGAATCCCCAACTCTACCGTGCATTTTAAATGCCAATCCGCTGGTGCTACACGCCCCCGAGATTTCGCCTTTATTTCCCAATGCCAAAAGCCCAACTGTATCATGGCGTTCAATGTTAATTTTAGGTTCGTATTTGGCGGTTTTTTTCCATTCTTCCCACGCTTTTTTGGCTTTATCGGTTAAAAGGTTTTCCTTCTTAAATCCCTGAGATAGAGCAAATTGCAAAGCTCCTTCGCCCGAAAGCATCACGTGCGGGGTTTTCTCCATAACAGCTCTGGCAACGGAAATTGGGTGCATGATATTTTGCAAGAAAGTGACCGAACCTGCATTGCCTTTTTCGTCCATAATACAGGCATCCAAGGTTACAAAACCATCACGGTCGGGAAAGCCTCCATAACCCACGGAAGTATCGTTTGGGTCGGCTTCGGGGATTCTTGCTCCTGCCTCAACGGCATCTAAGGCTCTGCCCGTTTTTTGGAGAGATTCCCATGCAGCATCATTCGCTTTTTCATTTTTCCATGTGGTCAAAACGATGGGAAAGTTAGCTGTTTGAGCATTTATTTGCACAGTTGACAGGGCAGTGAGGGCAGTGGTTTGTTTAAGGAAAGTTCTACGTTGCATGGATTTTCAGTTTGTTTGGTTAAATTTATTGAAAATATTTGAGAATATGATGGAACACCGATGAGATTAGCCATCATACCAATCCAATAGAATGAAAATAGTTTGTATATCTGATACTCATAGCCTCCAACAACATGATGCGTATGGACAACAGCAAGTAGGTGAGACTTTATTTGTGAATCCTTCGATGGTGGATTTAGCGTATCGTCCTGTACGTGAGGCGATTGTGGTGGAGATTTAGCTTATAAATTATTTGGGCGACCCTGTCTGAACTTGGATTCGTTGAATAAATGGATTTTTAGGATTTGTGACTTCGTGATTTTCATCATAAAATCTCATCATTAATAAACAAAATAGTAAGATTTATTCCAAGGTTTTCAATTTTATTTTTTAATCCTAAAAATCGCCTAATCTAACGAATCCAAATTCAGACCAAATTGCACAAACAAAATTTTACTCCCTAAAATCCCCCTTCTCATACTTGTCAAAGTACAAATCGAAATGCCCTTTCAGGATTTCTTCTAATTTTTGATGGTATTCTGGAAATGAAGGTAAATTATTGTGTCCGCCTCCGTAAATGGGTGTTAATCTGGCAGTTAGGGGAACGAGTTTCTGCAAACGAACCGATGAAGAATAGGGAATTAACCAATCTTTTGTGCCATGAATGATGTAAATGGGACATCTGACGTACTTAATCCAAATGTCGGTTCTGATGCTAAAACGTAATATCATAGCAATTGGCATAAAGGGTAAAAACCGATTGGTCAGATGAGAAAATGAATAATATGGGGCATCCAAAATTAACATTTTTGGACGATTATTCGAGGCTAATTTACAGGCAAAACCACTCCCCAATGACCGTCCATAAACAATAATATCTTCTTCTTTATAACCATATTTCGACCGCATTTTATTGTAAACAAACTGTGAATCTTTGTTGAGATTTGCCTCGGTACGTTTACCCGTTGATTTTCCAAAACCACGATAATCAATCATCACGACATCGTAGCCGTGTCGAGTGAAATCAACGGCATATTTCGACCAGCCTTTGATGCTTCGGGTGTTGCCATGAAAATACATCACTAAGCCAGTGGGTTTTTCGTGGTAAAACCGTAAACCATTGATTTTCACGCCCTCTTCGGGTTCAAAATGCAATTCCTCGAAGGGAGAATCGTATTTATATTCAAAATCAGCATGAAGTTTTTCAGGTTTGAAAATGAATTTTTCTTGAATAAAATACGCAAGAATACACAAGGCTACGTAGCCAATGGCGATATAAATCCAAGTTTCAGCTGATAAATTCATGGTCGGGTTTGGTTATATTGGCACACGGATTTCACGGATTGCACACAGATTAAATTTTAGTAGAATTAGAAATGGGATAGCGTCGTCAATGCTCAAAACCTTGACGACGGTTTGAAAATAATTACTTAAATCCATGTCCAATCCATTAAATACGCCTGCCATAAAATCAATCCAAAAACTTCTTCAAAATCTTCTCCACTGCATCTAAATATCCTCCACCAAACAAATTTACGTGAACCATTAATGGATAAAGGTTATACAGCGGAATTCTATCGCCAAAGCCATTTTCTATGTTGTTTACTTCGTGATAAGCTTCGTAAAAAGTGGTCTCAAAACCCCCAAACATGGTAGTAAAAGCCAATTCAGCTTCTCGTAACCCGTAATAACAAGCAGGGTCAACCAAGCCCACAAGTCCTTGATTATCGGCCATTACGTTTCCCGACCATAAATCTCCGTGGAGCAAAGCGGGTTTTTCGTTAGGAATTAAGGAAGGCAACTTTTCGTACAAAAGATTAAATTTAGCGTATAATTCTTCTGAGATTTTACGGTCATACAAAGCCAATCCCACTTGCACTTTCAAGCGTTTTTCAATAAAAAACTGAACGCCATCGTCCATCCACTCGTTCGACTGTCGCAATGCCCCAATGTAGTTGTTAAAATCTAATCCAAACTGTGAATTTGTGTGTTTGTGAAGACGTGCCAATTTTTGTCCGAAATCCTGCCAATAGTTCGATTGTTTGAAACTGGTAGTCAAAAACTCCATCATCAAGTATTCTTTATCAACAATTTTTCCGTGATTAATCACTTCTGGAATTGACATCACGCCCGTGTCCCGCAAGACCTGTAAACTACGTGCCTCCGATTCAAACATACCTTCATGGTCACCTTGATTCCATTTGATAAAATATTCGCCTTCTGATACTTTCACTTTTACAGCAAGGTTAAAATTTCCACCATAAAAAAACTGAAAATCAAGCATTTCGGGATTGTAGCCCATGTTTTCAAAAAGAATACTTTCGATAAATTGGTATTGTTCTTGGGTTTGAAAAGTCATTATTTTTGAGTTTGTATTCGTAAGTCTGAAAAGTCGTAAGTCAAATTTAAGATAAAACTGTTAAATTGCAGTGTGAGTTTGAGATTTTTAAAACGTTCTGTCTCAAACAACAATATTTACGGAAATTGTTACCACCACTTTACTATTGACTGTTAATAGCAAAGTGTCAAGTGAAAAAAATAAAACAAACAAAAATGAAATATAAAAAACACGTTTTTATCTGTACAAATCAGAAAGATGCTCCCAAGAAATGTTGTGGCGACGAAAGAGGCATGGCGTTAGTTGATGCTTTCAAGAATTCATTAAAAGAAAAAGGATTATTAGCTGAAATTAGAGCCCAAAAAACGGGTTGCTTAGATATGTGTGCCTTTGGTCCAGTCTTAGTGGTTTATCCAGAAGGAACGTTCTATGGCAACGTACAACTGTCTGATGTTGAAGAAATTATTGAGAATCATTTGATTGGAGATATGCCTGTTGAGCGGCTTGTAATTGGTTAGGGTTTTACTTCCTGAAAGTTCTTTTTTACTAAGTAGTTCAATTTTCAGAAAGTAAAAGAACTTTCAGGAAGTTCGATTTTGTTAAATTAACAAATAACTGTCCTCAATGTACCGAATATATCCAACACTTCTAAACTCATTCGCTTATTACGAAGCTCAAACCCTTGATTCAAAGGGCAATATGCTCGTGGACACGCAGGAAATGCTCAATCGTATTAATCGGGTAAAAAGACCCACAACTCAGGCACAACAGCGTGGAATTGACTTTGAAAAGGCAGTAGTAACGGGTGAAAATGAGGATGATTTCAAGGAAGAAATCATCGAAAAAGCGAGATTATTATTACCCCAAAAATACAAAACGCAATTTTATTCGGAGTCAAAATATAAGAATTGTTTAATTTATGGTTACGTGGATTTGGTTGGAGCAGACCGTGCCGTTGATTTAAAATCTACTCGTTTCTATGAACCAAATCGCTTTGCCCTTAATCACCAAAATTTCTATTTATTGGGCTTAAAAAAACACGGCGTAAAAACTCTGGATTACATCATTACGGACTTTGAAGAAGTTTACAGAGAAACGTATTCCTTTGATTCTTATGACTTTACGCCACTTTATCAGCAACTTGATAATTTCGTGGATTTTTTAGAACAACATAAAAAACAGATTCGAGACAAGAAGATTTTTGATAATAAAACAGATAATAATCAGTTGTCAATGTTTTAGGGTATTCTGTCATTGCGAGTGCAACGAAGCAATCTTTTTGCTTACGGGCAAGGGTCTTCAAACTTTTTCCATCATTCTTAAAGATTGCTTCGTTACACTCGCAATGACAGCACTTAACAAGCATCGAACCTACAAAATTCCCTTCAACTCCCCCAAATCCCGAATTTCATACATTGGTTTAATCGAAATATCCTGATTTCGTTGGTCGGGATTAAAAAAGACAGCATCAATTCCTGCACGGGTTGCTCCCAAAATATCCGACTGAAAACTATCGCCAATCATCAAACATTCTTGCGGCATTGCTTTTATCTTTTTTAAAGCATATTCAAAAATGCGTGAATCTGGTTTTTTATAACCCGAATTTTGCGATGTGATTACCTCTTGAAAATAGTGCGTTATCTTCCCAGCATTCATTTTGACAGACTGGACTTCATCAAACCCATTCGTAATGATGTGCATTGGATATTTTGGAAAGAGATATTCCAACGTGTCGTGTGCATTGGGTAAAAGATGATGTTTTTGGGAAGAAATGTTAATGTAAACATCCGAAATTTCATCACAAACATCGTGATTTCTAATCCCTAACTGACTGAAAATCAGTCGAAACCGTGAATGTCGTAGCTCGGGTTGAGAAATTCGTCCTGCCTCATATTTATCCCATAATTGATGATTAATTTCGTTGAATTTCAAGTAAAATTGCGTTGGCGAAGGAATGCCCAACGATAGTAAATCAAATTGTTGATATACTTCTTCTAAACCAATGCGTGAGTTTTTATTATGATCCCAGAGGGTGTGGTCGAGATCGAAAAAAAGGTGCTTATATTTCATTGATATTCGTTGCTTAATGCGACCGTTGGTCAGTACAATAGTTGTTGATAAAATTCTTAATTGTATGCAATTTAAGACTGATTTTTGTTTCCTTCTCAATAATTAATACATTTGTAGCAACTATTATTTTCGATGTAACCGTTGCTCGGTTCGGGTTTCGATGTTCGATACTCGTAACTCCGAACACCAAACATTGAAAACCAGACATCGAAAAACGAAACATAAAATGGCGAAACAGCAACAACAACAGGAAGAAAATCAAATCAACGTTGAATTATCTGAGGAAATGGCAGAGGGTGAATATGTAAACTTAGCAATGATTGCTCATTCGCAAAGTGAGTTTGTGATAGATTTTATTAAGATGATGCCAGGAATTCCGAAGGCAAGGGTGAAATCAAGAGTGATTCTCACGCCCGACCACGTGTATCGCCTCATGCAAGCCTTAAAAGAAAATATCCAAAAATACGAAGAGGTTTATGGTCCCATTACCGACGATAATAGTCAAATAGGGTTTCAATTTCCAATGAATTATCGTGGACCAATTGGAGAAGCGTGACAGTAGGCAGTCTAAAAATACAAAATATAGGGGCTTAGATAGTTATAGGAAATTACAAGTCAAAAACGATATTTCTCTAAGTTAATTTTTCAAAGTTAAAACCACAAAAAGCGTGAAACGAATCAGGAAATTTCTGTGAACGTTTACGCTTTTTTTATTTACTAAAACCTTTAATTTTAGTTTCTGAGCCTAAATTAATCTTAAATTTGAGTATAAAAATAGGTAAAATTTGCTTTCAAATTTATAACGGAATTAATACTACTATACAATGACTCTTAAACTCAACAAATCACATTTAGCCTCTAATTCAGTCAATTTAAGTATACATCTAAACTTACCTGACCAATCAATTTTTGATTTACCAGAGAAGGTTTTGCAGTTTGGGACGGGCGTTTTGCTTCGTGGATTGTGCGATTATTTTATTGATAAAGCTAACAAAAAAGGTATTTTTAATGGTCGAATAGTGGTTGTAAAATCAACTGATAAAGGTGATGCAGATGATTTTAATGAACAAGATGGACTTTTTACGCACGCCGTCAAAGGCATTGAAAACGGTCAAGCCATTGAGGAATATATTTTAAATGCCTCCATTTCTCGCACAATTTCTGCCCGAACACAATGGCAGGAAATTTTGGATTGTGCTAAAAATCCCGAAATGCAAGTTGTCATCTCAAACACAACTGAGGTTGGTATTGCTTTTTTAGAAAATGATAAAATTACGAACAATCCTCCTTCTTCTTTTCCCGTAAAACTCTTGGCTTTTTTGCATGAACGTTGGAAGTTTTTTGAAGGGTCGGCAGCAAGCGGAATGGTGATTGTTCCAACGGAATTAGTGGTGGGAAATGGCGATTTATTGAGAGATATTGTATTGCAACAAGCTCAAAAGAATAACCTCGAATTGGAGTTTATTGATTGGCTAAAAACGCATAATAATTTTTGCAACTCATTGGTGGACAGGATAGTACCTGGAAAACCTGAAAAGAAAATGGTGTCTGATTTACAAACTAAATTTGGTTACGAAGATGATTTAATGGTGCTTTCTGAGGTCTATCGTCAATGGGCAATTCAAGGCGATGAACACGTGCGTAAAGTTCTGTCATTCGCCCAAGCTGATTCGGGTGTAATTATTGAGAAAAACATTGAAATTTACCGTGAATTAAAACTTCGGATGCTGAATGGTACACATACTTTACAATGTGGAATGTCTTATCTTTTGGGTTTTAGAACGGTAAAAGATGTTATGGCGAACAGTTATTTAAGTAGAATTATTATGAATTTGATGTTGGGAGAGATTGCGTTAGCAATTCCTTATAAAATTGATTCAAAAGTAAAAGATAGATTTGGAAGAATGGTACTTGACCGTTTCCGTAATCCATTTTTAAATCATAAATTATTGGATATTTCAGTTCAATATACCACCAAAATGAAGATGCGTAATATTCCAATTTTGCTTCAATATTACCGTGAATTTGGTAAGCCTCCCGAACTTTTTGCGATGGGTTTTGCCGCATATTTACAATTTATGAAAGGTGAAAAAGAAGTAAACGGAACGTACTACGGAGAGTCAAACGGGAGTTATTATCCAATTAATTGCAACTTTGCTCCTTATTTTTACGAAGCATGGCAAGATTTTAATTTGGATAAAGTATTAGCCAATCGCAGCCTCTGGGGCGAAGACCTAACGCAATTAAACGGATTTGCGGATGCGGTTCGGAAGTATCTATAAAAAGAAAATACATGAAAGTTACTACCTTCGGAGAGGTCATGATGCGGTTGAGTACGCCTAATTTCTCTCGATTTCCACAGGCTACTCAATTTGATATAAATTTTGGCGGAGGCGAAGCAAATGTTTCGTCTTCTTTGTCTATTTTGGGCATTACAGCCAGTCACGTTACTCGTTTTCCCGATAATGATTTAGGTCATTCGGCTACTGCCATTTATAAAAAATATGGCGTTGAAACAAATCATATTGTCTACGGAGGTGACAGAATAGGCATTTATTTTGTCGAAAAGGGGGCTGCCATGCGTCCAAGCAAAGTGGTTTATGATCGTGCAAATTCTTCCTTTGCCAGCCTCTCTCCTACTGATTTTAATTGGGAAGAAATTTTGAAAGATACTTCATGGTTTCATTTTACGGGCATTACTCCCGCCATTTCGGAAGGTGCTTTTCAGGCTTGTTTGGAAGCGGCTCAGATTGCCAGTAAAATGGGAATTATGGTTTCTGCCGATGTTGGTTATCGTTCAAATCTTTGGAAATGGGGCAAAAAACCGAGCGAAATTATGCCGCAATTGGTTGAATATTGTGACGTAATTGTGTGTGGTAAAGGTGATGCTTCTGATATGTTTGGGATTATTCCAAATGATGAAAAAGGTAGTTTCAAGTCTATTTGTAAGCAAATAATGGAGCGTTTTCCGAAGGTTAAAAAAATACTGAATACAAAAAGAGGACAACTATCAGCTTCACACAATACGCTCTTGGGAAGATGCTGGGATGGCTCGCAAATGATTGAAACACAGGCAATTAACATTCCAGACATTGTGGACAGAATTGGTGGTGGTGATGCCTTCATGGCGGGATATATTTATGGTGAATTAACTTACAAAGAAACTCAAAAAGCCCTCGAGTTTGCCGTTGCAGCTTCCGCCTTAAAACATACCGTTGAAGGAGATTTCAACCTTGTGAGTGTGCAGGAAGTGGAAGCGGTGGTAAATGGTGATGTGAGTGGAAAGTTAAAAAGATAAAAGTAAACAAATATGAAATTCACAAAAGAACAACTATACGCAAAAATTAACGAAGTGCCTATTATGCCTTTGTTCAATCATCCTGATTTAGAAGTCAGTAAGGCAGTCGTGAAAGCGTGTTACGATGGCGGAATCACGGTTTTTGAATATACAAATCGTGGTGAAGGGGCAGCATTAATTTTTGCAGAGTTAGTAAAATTTATTCGTGAAGAATTACCCGAAATGGCAATTGGCATTGGGACGGTTTTCAATGCCGAAGAAGCAGAATATTTTGTGGGTTTAGATACAGATTTTATCGTCCAACCCATCATGAATCCTGCGGTTGGGGAAGTTTGTCACAAACATAAAATTGCTTGGATGCCAGGCGTAATGACAGTTACTGAACTTTATAATGCACAACAAGCTGGAGCCGACATTATCAAGATTTTCCCCGCCAATGTGCTTGGAACGGCATTTATTAAGGCACTCAAAGCCCCAATGCCTCATGCAAAAGTGATGGTAACGGGGGGCGTTGAACCCACCGAAGAAAACTTAAAAGGTTGGTTTTCAGCGGGTGTAACTGCTGTGGGCATGGGTTCACAATTATTCCCAAAAGACGTTTTAGCTTCTGGAAATTATGGGCAAATTGAGGAGGTTGTTCGGAAGTGTGTGGGGTTGGTTAGTGGTTATTAGGGATTAGTTATTGGGAAATAGGCGTTAAATTTCCGCAATCCAAATTTAGACAGGGTCGTACAGACTGAGTCGCATAGACCATAAACCCTCAGTCCTTCCTAAAAAACTGAATAATTACTACAATCGTTGCGGTGAAAATTGTACTGCATATTACCTTCACCATTACTGTCAAAAATAATCCCCAATCAGAAGCCTCTAATAAAAAAAGCACAAAATGATGAATAAAAATTAGGGAAGTTGCATAAGTAATAAACCACGTTAAACCCATAGAGTTTAAACTTAATGTTTGGCGTTCGTCATAACCTCTTTGGGGTGTTAATACATCAATGATTGTTGGACGTAAAAAGGCGATTAAGGTCATTGCTGCAGCATTTGCTCCGATAGTATTATAAAAAATATCTACCGTAATTCCTGCCAAAAAACCCAATAAAATTAAGGTTATTCTATTAATTTCAAAAGGTAAAAGTATGATACTGGCAACATACACAAAACAAAAGGCATAATCGAAAAGTACCAGTTGTCGCACAAAAAATATTTGTAACAAAAGGTAAAAAACAAAAATCAAAACTTGTGAAACTATACTTTTTGAGGTCATTTATTATTAGCTTTGAACTTTGAGCTAATAGCTCTGAGTTATCTAAAATTAGTCACTGAATATTGCAAACTACCTATTTTTACTTACTTAATTTTCACGTCTCCACTCTTCTCTTCCAACGCTTTTTGTTCGCCTAATAATTTGTTGTTTATCACATATACGTAAGCGAGCGTATGGAAATTTGTGGCTAATTGAACGTCAATTTCATGGAAAGTTTGATCAGGTTTTACGCCCACTTTTTTAACGTATCCAATGGTAATATTTGGAGGAAAAACGTAGTTAAAATCAGAAGTTACAATGGTATCTTTTATCTTAACAGTCTTATAACGAGATACTTCCGTCATTTCAACGATGTCAGGATTAACGCCTTTCCATTTCACCGAACCAATTTCATTGTTACTTTTCAGTTTGGCAGAAACAGAATATTCAGAATGTAAAATTGAAATTACCACTGAAAAATGTTCAGAACACGATTTGATTTTGCCCACAACTCCCGTCGAGGACATTACGCCCATTCCAGGAGCCAGTCCATCGGCAGAACCTTTATCAATCGTAATATAATTATTGAATTGAGTTGTTGATAATCCTGAAACTTTTGCCACAACAAACTTAAATCTACTGGCAACATTCGAATCAGCTTTATAATTAACAATGGATTTGTCTAATTGCTGGGCTTGTAATTTCGCAATTGTTGCATTTAAGCGACTATTCTCAGAAGCTAATTCAGTATTTACATTCCTCAAATTTGAATATTCTCTTATTGAGTTGGAAGCACCTAATGCCTTCGCAGCGTAATAATTACTGGTATTAAAAAAGATGGCGTTGGGATAGTTATTGTAGGAATAAAAAAACCAAAGACTCAATACCTCCAAAAATGCGAACAAAATGAAGGCTCGTTGTCTGGATATAAATTGGACGAGTTGGTACATTGAAGGAAGTTTTAAAGTTAAAAAGTTAAAGAGTTAAACAGTCAAATAGTTGAAAATGAACTTCACAACTCTTTAACTTTTTAACTCTCTAACTTCTCTAACTCCTAAGAAATAAGAATTGGCTTGAAGTGGTCTAAATGCTTCAAAACCTCGCCCGTTCCACGTACAACCGCACGAAGTGGATCGTCGGCAATGTGGATTGGTAGTTTTGTTTTATTGGCTAAACGCTTATCTAAGCCGTGCAGTAACGCTCCTCCACCCGTTAAATGGATTCCGTTGTGATAAATATCAGCGGAAAGTTCCGGTGGAGAAACCTCCAAAGCCTTCATCACCGCCTCCTCAATTTTGGAGATTGATTTATCCAATGCGTAAGCAATTTCTGAGTACGTAACTTTAATTTCTTTTGGAATACCCGTCATTAAGTCACGACCACGGATTTCATAGTCTGCGGGTGGATTTTCTAATTCTGGCAGTGCCGAACCCACTGAAATTTTGATTAATTCAGCCGAACGCTCTCCAATCAAAAGGTTGTGTTCACGACGCATATAATCAACAATATCACGGGTAAAAACATCTCCTGCGATACGTACAGAAGCCTCACAAACAATGCCAGAAAGAGCAATAACGGCAATTTCAGTAGTACCACCACCAATATCAACAATCATTGAACCGTTTGGTTGTTCAATGTCAATTCCGATACCGATTGCCGCAGCGATTGGCTCGTGAACCATGTAAACTTCCTTTGCACCGGCGTGTTCGGCAGAGTCTTTTACGGCACGTTTTTCAACCTCCGTAATACCCGAAGGAATACAAATAACCATACGATGCGAAGGCGTAAAGAAACGATTTCCCGTATCAATCATTTTTATCATTCCACGAATCATCAACTCGGCAGCGGTAAAATCAGCAATTACTCCATCTTTCAACGGACGAATAGTTTTGATATTTTCGTTGGTTTTTTCGTGCATTTGCATCGCCTTGTTTCCAATTGCCAAAACTTTATTAGTGGCTTTATCAAGGGCGATAATTGATGGTTCATCAACTACGATGCGGTCTTTGTAAATGATTAACGTATTGGCAGTACCCAGGTCAATCGCAATATCTGATGTTAGGAAGCTAAATAATCCCATTTTTATGATTAGTTCTTTGTTATCGGGGGTTCAATAATTAGGCATTGGTTTTGCCTTGAATCAACTTTCTTGTAAAAGTACAAAATTAATGAGAATCATTTAGAATTAATAAAGCGGATTGGTTAATTTCTTTTGTTCGGACAATTGCGGGGTCAAGAGACTCTTAAATATTTTTGAAGTAGCATTTTAATTTACTGAACCAATTTGATATTTTGTTACTTTACTTACCTCTTTCTTACTAAATATTTCTTCTACAAAAAAAGTTAAACCTTAAATAAAAGACCTGATTCTATCAGCCGTAGCTTTCAATTCGTTCTGTGAAGGTTTCATTTTTTCTCTGGTAAAATTAATGTCATTCATCGAATTCAGCGGAATTAGATGCACGTGAGCATGAGGAACTTCTAAGCCAATTACCGAAATCCCCACTTTTTTGCAAGGACACGCCTGTGCAATGGCAGGAGCTATTTTCTTAGCAAATAATATCAATCCCGAAAGTAAATTATCGTCCAAATCGAAGATATAATCAACCTCTTTTTTCGGAATAACTAAGGTATGCCCATCTACCAAAGGAGTAATATCTAAGAAAGCAAGAAAGTTTTCGTCTTCTGCAATTTTATGGCAAGGAATCTCACCATTAACGATTTTTGTGAATACTGTCATTTTTTAAAGGGAAAAGAAAAATGGAGTCAGGAGGAAGAAAGAAAGTAGAGTTTAATACGTTTTATCATTTCTCCCTCCGTTTTTTCTTTCCTCCTCTACTTAAACCATTCCGAATACATAACATAATTGTTAGCCGTTCGCATGAAGACTTCGGAGGCTTCGAGCGATACTTCTTTTAATAATTTTGCGGGATTTCCTGCGTATATCGTTCCTGCGGGAACACGAGTATTTTGCGTAATTATTGCCCCTGCGGCAATGATTGAACCTGTTTCTATGATTGCTCCATCCATGATAATTGCTCCCATCCCTATTAAAACATTATCCTCAATCGTACAACCATGAACGATAGCGTTGTGGGCAATTGACACATAATTTCCGATGATGGTTTTTGTTTTTTGGTAAGTACAGTGAATAATCGCCCCGTCTTGAATGTTGGAATTATTGCCGATTATTATCGAATTAACATCTCCACGAACCACCGCATTAAACCAAACTGTACAGTTGTCGCCCATCGTAACGTCTCCTACAATAGTTGAGTTTTCAGCACACCAACAATTATCTCCAAATTTGGGTAAAATTCCTTTTACAGGTTTGATCAATGACATATTTTTCAGCTTTCAGCTGTGAGATTTGAGTAATGCGTTATGGGCAATGAGTTGAACGATAGATTCTCTCCATATTATCTTCGATAAGGACTCAATGCTCACAGCTTTTACAAATATACAGCCCAAGATTTTAAGACCATAAAAAAACTAACGAATCAAAAATCATTAGCCTAAAATTGCTTGCAGGTTATATTTCAAATGCTCTGGTAGAGGAATATTAATGCTCAATTTGTCCGCAATCGGGGCAAGCCGTTTACTCGAAATCGGGATTAGCCCTGACCGAATGGGTAAACTTTGGTCTTCTTCTTCATCTATTGGCATTCCTGAACGTACTTTTGCCGATGCCTCCACAATATCAAAGACTAAAAATATCGTTTTATCCACTTCTTTAGCTTTCATTGGGCGTAAATAATCCGAACTATACGGGACAATTTTCTCGCTTAATTCCTTAAAAAAACAGGGCTTTTGCTTCAGAATCATCAATTTTTTTGAGCGTTTGAAAATAGTATAACCGAACGATAATTAACCGAATGATTGAAAGTAGATTTTGCTACTACCAAGTCGTCAGTGAGCATTACAGAAATACAAACGGAAATTCTTTTTTCAATTTCTCTCAAAATGGCTTTCCACAGACCCGTGATTGTACAATTAATCTTCTTTACGAACAAAAACGATTGGAATACCAAATAGCTGATTATCAACGCAGTAACTAACAGTACAGAACAAAGCGTCGTCCAAAATTGGGAACAATACAGCTTCGTCATAACTCATACGCTGATTGGCATATCGGCTGGAAGTGGTTTTGATGTTTTTCTAACGTAAATTTCATTATTTTTTCGGCGGTAGCCGATGCTGTGCTCGATGTTCGGAGTATTATAATGGTTTAATTACCAGTGTTTTACCTTTTTAATTCATCTAATTTATCAACATAAAAACAATATTCAAATTGTGTCATACCGATTTTGGGGTAGTATTCTTGGGCAGCAGGGGCAGCTAATAAAATCAATTTACCTTCTGGAACGAGTTTCTTAGTTTCGGTAATTAATCTTTTGCCAATTCCCAAATGTTGAAACTCACTATCAACTGCCAAATCAGATAAATAAGTGGCAAAGGTAAAGTCTGATAATGACCTTGCTACACCTATTAATTTACCTTCAAATCGTGCTGTGAGCATTATATCGGCATTTTTACACATTTTTTCTAACCTGTCATCATCATCAATGGGTCGTCTTTCTCCAAGCGTACTTCTCACCAAAACATCACGAAATTCGGTTACGCTTAGATTAGGTTCTACTTGATATATTATTTTCATATCCTCATTTTCTTGAAATAAAATTACTGAGTATTAAATTTCTTTCATCTTACTCTTTGAACGAACACAAAAATTAAAGGGTATTTAAGCGAAAAAGGACAATTCCGCCTAAACGAAATCGTCCTTAAATTTATGATAAACGCAATTATTCACCTTTAATATCAAACCGACCATCCTTCAAATTAAAAACCTCCGAAGGATTATCTTTATTCTGAAAAGTAACTTTGAAAGTTCCCGAATAAATCTTTTGAATTTGGTCGAAATGAGTAATAACTATTTCATTTTCAGCATTTTGAGCAACTGAATACTGTCCGCAATTACCGCCCACACAATGTTGATATACACTTGCATAAGGCGTAAATTCAAGGGCATTTTTTGAAAAATAGGTCATGAATTGATACGTTCCTTCGCCCTTCACTTTATCAACTACTAAGCTAATTGACTCACGAGTTTCTTGGTTACTCACGGTTAATCTCAACGTTTCCCCTTGCATACGTCCCCACACTACAGGCACAGGTTTAAAGTTTGAATTTGACCTGTATCGTTGAAAAGGAGTCCAGATTGACTCATTAATTTTTACGCCAAAAGTCTGTTTCCCAATTTGCGTAGCTTCGGGAAGTTCAGTTGGTTGCACATAATCGTTTACCTCACAACTAAACAAAATAGTGAGAACAAATAATGCGATAATGTACTTCGTGAATTTCATTTGGCTTTTTTGAATTAGGCTTCTAAATTATACATTATTTTGAATCAATTGTATAATTCATGGAAATTTAATCTTAAATTTTATTCTGCGGTTGACCCAAAAACGCCACCAATTTCTCAAATGCCTTCGCTCGATGGGAAATTTTCCCTTTTTCCGCCAACGACATTTCAGCAAAAGTGGTTGTGTGTCCGTCTGGAACGAAAATTGGGTCATATCCAAAGCCTTGCGTTCCTCTTAACTCACCAATAATCTGCCCTTTAATGCTTCCTTCAAATTGAGTGATTTCTCCGTTTTGAATTAAAGTAATCACCGTTCTGAATTGAGCCAAACGGTTAGTTTTATCCGCTAAATTCTTCAATAATAAATTGACATTATCGGCATGGCTTCGTTGTGGTCCCGCATAATGTGCGGAATCTACGCCAGGTTCGCCTCCAAGTGCTTGAACTTCCAAACCTGAATCATCGGCAAAACAATTTACTTGATAATGGTCATAAAGATACTGAGCTTTTTGTAGTGAATTGGCTTCCAAAGTATTCCCTGTTTCGGGTAATTCTTCTTTACATCCTGTTTCTTTTAGGCTGGTTAGTTCAAAACTATTACCCAAAATAGCTTGAATTTCTTCCAATTTATGGGCGTTATTGGTGGCAAAGCAAAGTTTAGTTTCCATGATTTTATAACGTAAAAAGCCCTCTCACAACGAAAGGGCTTAAAATTTGATATTATATTTTGTATTATTTTACCGCTGTAACCTCCATCTCAAATAATAATGGCGTATAGCCTGGAATTGTATTTTGACCTGCATTACCATATCCCAACGAAGAGGGAAATACAAAAACTCCTTTGTCACCAACTTTCATCAATTTAGCCGCTTCTTGGAACCCTGCAATTGCACCCGCTTGTCCCACAATAAATGAAAAACTACCTCCATCAAATCTATCGGTGTAAGCAGGAAAACCGTTGGAATCTGTTGATTTATATTGGTACAAAAATCTACCAGTATAAGTTACAGAAGCATTTTTGCCAGTCTTGACTGTGTCACCCGAGGCACTGGTTTTTGTAATTAAATATTGTAAACCTGTTGCCGTTTTTTTCACAGGCAGATTTGGAAATTTCTCTTTCATGTAACCATCAATTTGCTCAGTTTCATTACGGGTAGAAATCATTGTTGCCGTTAAAACTGTTGGCTCGGGTGAATTGGCAGTTGATGGAAAAACAACAATACTTTTTTCTCCTTCTTTCATCAAAGCAGCGACATAATTTAACAAAGGTCTATTAGTGCTACTTGAAGGATACAAAAGAAATGCCGCAGGAATGTTGCGAACAATTGCGGTACTGTCCAACATTTTGCCTTGTAAATCTGTGTAAACGTAGTGCAATTTAACGTATTCGTTTGCTTGAGGAACTCTGCCAGTCGGATTTGCTAATGTGGTTGCATAAAAAATATCGTCAGGAGTTCTCGTAAAAGTTACGCCTTTTGAAGTTCCGTAAGCGTTAATTTTGTTAACTGTTTCGGCAGTAATTTGATTGGTTGGCGTTGGAGTGGTTTCTGTTGAACAAGCCACCATGAAACCCATAAAACCAACCATCAATAATTTGATTATATTTTTCATTGTATTATTTATCTTTTAAAGCCACTATTTCAACATCGAAAATAAGTGGTGTTTCTGGTGGAATTGTATTATTACCAGTTCTTGTATAACCCAGTGGGGAAGCAAAGATAAATGTTGCTTTCTCTCCTAACTTCATTTTACTAACCCCTACGATGAAACCCCTTACAAGTCCCGTAGTTGCACCGACCGTGTAACTAAGAGAATCTATTTTACCTACATTCGTATCAAACACTTTCCCATTCAAGTATTTACCAGTATATTTTATCTTTGCTATTTTTCCTGCAATTAAATCGCTCACTCCTTCTTTAATACGAATATAACGCACACTTTCAACTGTTTTTTCAGTAATGATAATATTATTTTTCAACACATAAGCATCAATATCAGCTTCTTCGCTGTATGATTTATAAAATGAAATATCACAACGAATGGGTGAATTTTCAGCTAAATTTGGAAATTTCTGAGAGCCTGCCGCCAAAGTTGAAGGTAAAATAAAAGTCGCTTGTTCGCCCTCACGCATGTACGGAAGCATTTTCAAAAAGATATTAGTGTGTCCGCCATTGTTAAAAAACATAAATGGCTGTTTTTTAACAATGGATGAACTATCAATTTTAACATCATCTAATCTTGAAATAACGTAATGCAAACGGACAGTATCGCCCAAAACCATTTGTCTTCCGTTAGGATTCGACTTTGTGATTACGTAATAAATACCGTTGCTTGCTTTCTGAGTGGTTAGCTTTTTGGCACTAATATATTGCTGAATTTTAGTTTCGTTTTGTTGTAGAATAATGTCATCTTCCAAAACCACTTTTGATAGACAAGAACTCAATGTAACGAACAATGTTCCAAACAATAAAACGTGTAATAATCTGATTTTCATTATATTATCTCGGTGTTCGAGACGTAATTTTAATTTCCAAATAAAACGCAAAATAACAAAATTGATTGCGTTATTAGAAGTTAAAAACTGTTAAAACTCTTAAAGGAGGAAAAAAGCAAAAGAGGAATGGAGACAGAGGACGAGCGTACTGCTCCTCCCGTCCCCATTCCTCCCATCTCCTTTTATTGTCCTTTTTTGAAATCCAATAATTCTACTTCAAAAACCAAAGGAGTATTAGCAGGAATTGGACCACCACCTTGCTCACCGTATCCGATGGCAGGAGGAATCACGAAAGTTGCTTTTCCGCCTTTTTTCATCATCATCAAAGCCTCATTAAATCCTGGAATCATTTGTCCGATTGGCATATCAACGGGTGCTTTACTTTGATCGAAAATCTTTCCGTCAAAGAATTTTCCAGTATAGTTAGTCTTGCAAACATCACCATTTTTCGGACTGTCACCCGTTCCTTCCGTCTTCACAGAATATTGCAAACCCGAAGCCGTTGTTTTAAATGCTAAACCCGTCTTTTTCACGTAATCAGCAATCATTTGTGGCAATTGTGCTTTGCGTGCATCTGCCTCAACCTTGGCTTTTGTTTGTTCAAGTGCCATGTCTTTGTCAAATTCCGCTTTTGATTGAACTTTCAGAATTTTTACTGAATATTTAATGTCAGTGCCTTTTTTTAAGAAAGGAGGCAATTGTTGTCCACCTTTTGAAATTGAATCAACGGGTACAAAGATTGTAGCACTATCACCAACTGCCAACAAACGCAATCCATCTTGCAAAGAACCTTTGTAACCAGCTTTTCCTGCGGCTTGAACCATGTCACGGGCAGGTTTTGTTTTGTCAATTTGCTCTTGAAGCAATGAATCTGAACCTGTTTTGATCTTAATTAAAAAAGAAACGATGTCGCCTTCCTTCAATTTTCTGGCTTTGTCGTCGTGGCTATGAATTTGAATTTTTACGCCTTCTTTTACTTCAATTTTGTTTTTGTTACACCCTACCAACATACTGGCGGCAAGCATTACTACACTTAGTTTTCTGAACATTTTTCTGTTTGTTATTCGTTAGTTGTTAATTTTAAATTTCGTTGTTCGGTTTTCGTTACTTGATTTTCGGTGTCCGAAACATACATCGAAAACCGAATATCAATTTCGTACCGCTAAAAGCATTTCTTGATATTCTGGTAAAATGCTCATCAATTTTTCCACCGTTCCTGCCAAACCAATGCCCGTTGTTTTTCCACCCGAAGCATTTTTATGACCACCACCGCTAAAATGTTTTGAGGCAATTTGATTAACGGCAAACTCTTCCACCGAACGGAAAGACATCTTTACGGCTTCGGGTCTGTCCACAATAATGATTGACATTACGATTCCTTCAATCTGCAATCCATAATTCACAATTCCCTCAGTATCACCCGTTTGTGAATTAAATCTTTTTAATTCTTCATCTGTAACCGTAAAATATGCCACTCTATATTCAGGTAAAACAACCAATTTTTCGGATAAAACGTAACCCAAAAACTTCATTCTTTCCACCGTCGAACTGTCATAAATTCTTCTGTGAATTAGGTTTGTATTCACGCCCAATTCCATAATATCCGCCGCAATTCTATGAACGGCTGGCGTGGTACTTGGATGTCTGAACGAACCCGTATCGGTCATGATTCCTGCGTACAAACATTCGCAAATCGGAACGTCTAACAAATATTTTTCGTCCATTAATTCAATTAACTGGAAAATTAATTGAGCGGTTGCCGCCGCTTTGGTGTCATGATAAACAAATTCCGCAAAATCTTCTGGAAAAGTATGATGGTCAATCATAACTTTCACCGCTTTTGATTGCTTCACTTGCTCCGACATGGCTTCGATCCTCGCTAAAACCGAAAAATCAAGGCAAAAAATAATGTCGGCATTGGCAATAAGATTGTTTGTTTTACCACGAATTTTATAGTTTTCGTAGTTCATAACTTCCTCATTTCCAACCATCCAGGCAATAAAACTTGGATAATCGGAAGGCGTAATTACTGAAACTTTATGACCTTTCTTTTTGAGGTATCCCGCCAAACCCAACGACGAACCAAGTGCATCAGCATCTGGCTTGAAATGAGTGGTAATTACAATGTTTCGGGGCGTATTAATTAACTCACGAAAGGCTTCAAAATTTTGCATTAGTATTGAAAAATGAATTTGTTTTTGAAGGTAGATAATTAACAGTTTTTAGGAGATAATATTCAGTCTTGAAATTATTTTGTAACTAACTCATAATGAATTATTTACGAATAATCTGTACTTACCGCCTACTGAAAACTGACTTTTACTGCCTACTTTATAAACCCCTAAAATCTAATTATAAACCACAAAGTTAGGCAGAAATCTTCACAAAAAAGACGGTAAGGTTTCTAAAACAGTTTAGGTTATGTAATTTTGTGAAAAATTTTAAATTACAACACGTAAACACCAGTTCATGGCAACTAACAGAACATTCACAATGATTAAACCTGATGCAGTGGCAGACGGTAATTCAGGTGCAATTATTAAAATGATTGAGGAGGCAGGTTTCCAAATCGTAGCAATGAAGAAAACTTTATTGACAAATGCACGTGCAGGCGAGTTTTATGCCGTTCACGCAGCAAGACCTTTTTATGGAGAATTATGTGAATATATGTCGTCTGGGGCAATTATTCCAATGATTTTAGAGAAAGAAAACGCCGTGGCAGATTTTCGTTTATTAGTAGGAGCAACCGACCCAACTAAAGCTGATGAAGGGACAATCCGTAAATTATTTGCAAAATCAATCGGGGCAAATGCCATTCACGGTTCAGATTCTGATGAAAATGCAGGAATTGAAGGAAGTTTCTTCTTTGGGGGATTGGAGCAGTATTAGTAGGCCGTAGAAAATAGTTGGTAGTATGCAGTGAAAATACTGTACTGATTTTACTTAGAACTCAGGCTGGGTTCTAAACCCAGCTTGAGTTCTAAGTAAAAAAATTTATTTTAATAGTTCTTCCACCGTTATTTCAAAATCATCTAAAACAGGTTGAGCGGAACAAATATCTGTGCTTATGCAAATCATTATATCTTTCAGAGAGGTCTATACCTCTACCATATCTTGGTCGGGCATAATTAACCACACCACCTTCACACCATTTTTAAATTATTCTTTCAGTTTTATTTTAATCTCATTCATCTTATCGAAGGTTGAGATAACTTCTATACAAAACTCAGGAATTGGATCATCGTTCTCATCGCTTCTTATTTGTTCATTCGTAAAATAAGCTAAATCTGGTCTTCGCAACTGTATTCCCGTAATTTGCTAAGCCTTTTCCTTATCATAAGCATCTGAATCACCTAAATCCTCTCCCATTATCCTATTCGCAACTTTTTTTATACTTCCAAAAATACTCCATCTATCTTTTGGTTTCTCGGGTTGAGTACCTTTTGTGCCATTGTGATTTCCATTCAAAGGTTGCACAACGGGAATGGGAACAATGATTGGCGGGGCATCTTTGCGTAATTCTTTGTATAAATCCTCCCGCTCGTCCATATCTTTTATTCCTTTCCAAACAAGTCCAACAGCAGTTGCATAAGTTGGATTTTTGATTTCCTCAGTAAGAGTTTTTCCTAAATTTTCGTTAGGATGTCCAATTCTCACATCACGACCCGTCACTCGCTCGAACAACTCGCCAATGTATGACATCTGAACACTTCCGCCCGTGAGGACAATTCCGCAGTTTAGACGGTTTCCATATCCACAACGACTAATTTCTGCCTCAACCAAAGCAATAATTTCTTTCAAACGTTCTTCAATAATAATTCCAACGTTTTTCACAGAAATAGTTTTGGTTTTACGTCCATTTATCCCTGGAATCGTAACAACCTCTTCCACCGAAATTTCATCGGCAACGGCACAACCAAATTTCACTTTCAGTTGCTCGGCATATTCCGTTGAAATTCCACAACCTTGCTCAATATCCGCTGTGATGGCATCGCCTGCAAATGGCAAAACCGCAATATGACGAACAATTCCTTTGTGAAAAATCACGATTTCAGTCATACCACTGCCAATATCCACCAAGCAAACACCACTTTTCTTTTCTTGGGGAGTAAGTACCGCCAACGAAGCGGCAAAGGCTGAAAATACTAATCCGCCTTCAATTTCAATCTTTTCTTTGGCACTTTCAATGCACCGTTTTGTCTTATCAAATTCTCCCTGCGGAGATGTTATCATCATGAAATCACCTTGCAATTTTAAGCCACTGATACCCACTGGATCATAAATATTACCGATTGAATCCACAAAATATTCTTGTGGAAGCGTATGAATAATGGCATTTCCTTTGGAGATAAATGTTCGTTTGGCATCATTGGCAACTTGATCAACGTCTGTAACCGTTACCTCTTCGCCCTCAGTTTGTCTGGTAATGATGGCACGGTGTTTTGTGATATGAATGTTTGAACCTGCAACACTTGCAAAAACACCTCTGATATGAATATTTGCCTGATTTTCAACTTGTTCAATGGCAGATTGCACGGCTTCGATGGTTCTATTGACGTTCAAAACAACACCCTTAGATACCTGACCAGTAGTGTCAGCTTTACCTAAACCAAGGATTTCCAGCTTGCCCAAATGGTCAAGTCTGCCAGCAACAACGTTTACTTGCTTGCTGCCTATGTCAAGTCCAACAATTATTTCGCTCATGGGAGGGTAGTTTTAATTGGGGATTATGGGATTGTGGGATTAAGGGGTGTAACTCTCTAAAATTTAAGAATTCAAAGCTATTTATGCCTTACTCCTAAATCCCATAATCCCTAAACCCTTATCATTCACACACAATCTGATTTCTATATTTTACGCTAATCTTTTTATATTTATCCCATCCTTTTGAGGGAAGAATTTCTTTGTATAACAGTTTCAATTTTTTGAATTTAGCCTCAATTTCAATGCCCATACCGAACTCAATCAAATGATTTCCAATTTCGGGAACGAGGGTAATACCACCATCTTTTTCGATAATCAATTGCGTAATTTGAGCTTTCCAAAAAGCATCTTCATTGATAGCATTGATTAGGTCAAAAATGGGTTTATTTTTTTCTCCTTTTAAATTGTGGGTTAGTTCAAAATAATTGCCAGATAACAACATAGCTCTGACGGTGTAATGCGGTGAAATACCAATCAAATCTCCTTTGTCAGTAACGTAATCATCTGATCTATTGTTACTTACTATTCGGGCAATGGGGGTGTGTTCTTCGATATTAACCGTTAATTCACCACTTAAATCACGATGGACTTGACAGTTTTTAACGAGTCTATTAACTCGCACCCTTTCTTCAATTTTTTTGAAATTAATTCTATCAAAAGGTTTTCCTTCTGGACTATCAACAACATTTGGGGCGATTAACGAATATATTTCTTGAGGTGTGATTAAGCGGTTTTCATTATTTCCTACAATCACAATATTGATTTTTTTACACTTCTGAAGACGGTGGATATTTTCCGCAAAAACCACAAGTGACAGCGAAACACCCGCTAATACTGCGAACCATATCCATTTTTTAAACTTCAGTAAGGATTTCAAGGCAATAATATCAATAAATTGGACTGTAAAGATGGTTATTTTTTCACTCTTTTGACGAAAAAATGATTAAAACTGTACGAAATTAAAAAAAAATACCTAAAAATTCGCAAATTTTTATTAAACGAAAAAATGAAGGGACAACAGACTTGTTTTAAGTGTAAGAAAATTCAGACTAAAACTAATAAAATAATCAAATAATTTTGGTAGAATTTCAGATAATTTTACATGGAAATTAGTTGATTTATTTGAGCATATTGCAATAACATAATCGTCTTCGCATCTTTGATTTCGCCTGTTTTTATCATATTGAGAGCATTTTTGAAGTCTAATTCTAATACATCAATTTCTTCCTCATCTTCCACTCCTCCACCATTGTTAACTTGCTGATTTTTACTGTATTTTGCGACAAAAAAATAAAGTATTTCTGTCACAGAACCTGGCGACATATATGCCTCAAAAATTCTTTCAACCTCATCAATTTTATAACCCGTCTCTTCTTGTGTTTCTTTTCGGATGCAATCTTCTGGATTATCAGCATCCAATAATCCTGCACAGGCTTCAATCATCATTCCATCTGGATTACTTCCGTTTAAATAAGTCGGCATTCTGAATTGTTGAGTCAGAATTACGGTTTTGGATTCGTTATTATACAACAAAATCACCGCCCCATTTCCTCGGTCATAAGCCTCCCGACTTTGTGTTAGCCATGTGCCATTTTTTTGCAGAAATTCGTAAGTAACTTTTCGTAAAGTGTACCAATTATTTGAGAGAATTTCGGTTGAGAGAATTTTGATTTTATCGTTCACTTGTTAAGGATATTTTAGGTTTCTTGATTATTAGCAAATAAAACGCAAAACTAAAAAGATTTGGGGGAATTTATATTCTTGTTATTGGTATTTAATATTTTTGGGCATATTCACAGCATCTACAAATACTTTTAATAATAACGTAAACTTTTTAAATTTTAGGTAGCAATTAATTCATCAAACTGTTTTAAAGCCTTGTGGGTTTGAATAAAAAATACAGCTATTCTTTGGTGAGAAAGGATAAACAACATGGACGCCAATATCTGCGGAACTGCGAACTAATTTTAGTTGCAATAAACAGTTCTTAATTTCAAAAGAATACAATTTCTTCAAAATTTCACACCTAACTCATTGTATATTAACAACAAAGCTGTAATTTTGCAGTCCGTTTCATGGAGCAGGTTCTTTTCGATAGTTTTAAAATTGTCAAATCCCTGTAAATCAGATTGTTTCGTTACAGAATAGTCTCTTCACGTTACCCTGAGCAATCTCAGATAAGGAGCTTCCACCCTTATTGGCAGAGAAATCTCAAATCAATTCAAAGATTTTAAACATTTACCGTAATGGCAAAAGAAATAGCAGGCTACGTAAAGTTGCAATGCAAAGGTGGTGCCGCAAACCCTTCGCCTCCAATTGGACCAGCGTTAGGTTCTAAAGGTTTGAATATCATGGAGTTCTGTAAGCAGTTTAATGCAAGAACACAAGATAAACCTGGCGTTATCCTTCCAGTTTTGATTACTTATTTTAAAGATAAATCTTTTGAATTTGTAGTAAAAACTCCTCCTGCACCAATCTTGTTATTGGAAGCAGCCAAAGTGAAATTAGGCTCGGCACAACCAAACTTGAAAAAGGTTGGATCTGTAACTTGGGAACAAGTTCGCACAATTGCAGAAGTAAAAATGCCTGATTTAAACTGTTTTACCATTGAATCAGCAATGAGTATGGTAGCAGGAACGGCTCGCTCAATGGGCTTGACAGTATCTGGAGAAAAACCGTTTTGATTTGACAATTTGAAAATTGGTTAATTTGAAAAGTAAGTTTAGTGTTTTCAAATTAACGTAATATGGGTTTTCACATTTTCAAGTTGGCACATTTTCAAATTATCAAATTAAAAAAATGGCTAAGTTAACAAAAAAGCAAAAAGAAGCTCAATCAAAATATGACGCAACGCAATCGTATTCACTTACGAAAGCAGCGGAGATTTTGAAGGAGATTTCATATACGAAATTCGATTCTTCAGTAGATATCGATGTTCGTTTGGGGGTTGATCCTCGCAAAGCCGACCAAATGGTTCGTGGCGTAGTTGCTTTGCCTCATGGAACAGGAAAAGATGTACGAGTTCTCGTGCTTTGTACGCCTGATAAAGTGGAGGAAGCAAAAGCGGCAGGAGCTGACCACGTTGGTTTGGATGACTACATCCAACAAATCGAAAAAGGTTGGACTGATATTGATGTAATTATCACTATGCCAACTGTAATGGCGAAATTAGGTCGTTTGGGACGTGTTTTAGGACCAAGAGGTTTAATGCCAAATCCAAAGTCGGGTACAGTTACCTTGAACGTTGGACAAGCTGTTACGGAGGTGAAGGCTGGTAAAATTGACTTCAAAGTTGATAAAACAGGTATCATTCATGCCTCAGTAGGTAAGGTTTCATTCACGCCTGAGAAATTAGCTGAAAATGCTCAGGAATTAATCAACACATTGTTGAAATTGAAGCCATCATCAGCCAAAGGAACTTATGTAAAGTCAGTAAATCTGTCTTCTACAATGTCTCCTGGCGTTAAAATTGACCAAGGAACCGTTAAAGGATTGTAATCATGACCAAAGAAGAAAAAGGTGTAATCATCAAAGAGTTAGGCGAAAAGTTTGCGGTAACTCCATACTTCTATATCACTGATACGGGTGGTTTAACAGTTGCAGAAGTTAATAATTTCAGAAGAATGTGCTTCCAAAGAGGTTTTGAATATCGTGTTGTAAAAAATACGCTTATTGCAAAAGCATTGGAAACTACAGGTGTTGATTATTCAGCGTTCAACGATACAGTATTCAAAGGATTATCAGGGATTATTTTTTCTCCCGATAACGCAAAAACGCCTGCGAAACTTATCAAGGATTTCAAGAAAGAAGCTGGAAAAACAAAAATTACCTTTAAAGGTGCTTCAATTGAAGGAAGCTTGTTTATTGGTGAAGACCAATTAGGAGCTTTGGAGACTGTGAAGTCAAAGCAAGAAATGATTGGAGAAATCATTGGATTGTTACAATCACCTGCGAAAAACGTTATTTCGGCTCTTCAAAGTGGCGGACAAAAATTGTCTGGTATTTTGAAAACTCTTTCAGAGAAAGAAGCATAAATCAGTGAACATTTGACAAGCAGCAATTACCAATTGCTTGATGAAAATTGTGTCCAAATTAAAAATTAATTAATCAAATTCGTAAAACAAATAAAATCTTAATACAATGGCAGATTTAAAAGCATTCGCTGAACAATTAGTAAATTTAACAGTAAAGGAAGTTAATGAGTTAGCTGGAATTTTGAAGGACGAGTACGGCATTGAGCCTGCTGCGGCTGCGGCTGTAATGGTAGCTGGGGGTGGTGCTGGTGCAGGTGATGCTGCTGAAGCTCCTGCTGAGCAAACTGCATTTGACGTAATCTTGAAAGCGGCTGGTCCAAGCAAATTGGCTGTAGTTAAATTGGTGAAAGACTTAACAGGTCTTGGCTTGAAAGAAGCTAAGGATTTAGTTGATGCTTCTCCAAAAGCAATTAAAGAAGGAATTTCTAAGGACGAAGCTGAAGGTTTGAAGAAATCTTTGGAAGAGGCTGGTGCTGAAGTTGAAATTAAGTAATTAATTGATACAAGTTTATAAAAAAGAGCCATAACTTTCGTCATGGCTCTTTTTTATTTCATTCTGAAATTATCTTTGGAGAAATCCTTGTTTTTTAGGTATATTTCTCCAAAGACAATTATTCTCAAAAACAAAAATTCCTCTAAAACCAGATTTTAGAGGAATTTTTAATATATCAATTACTCAACAGGAAAAACATAATCATCCACATAAACATCCGTGTAAATTTCTTTGGGGTCTGGATAAGGAGACTCTTCTGCGAATTTTACTGACGCTTCAACTCTCGCTTTGATTTGAGCATCAATCGCCAATAAATCTTCTTCGGTGGCAATGCCGTTATCTAAAATTTCTTTCTTTACTTGCTCAATTGGGTCACGCATTTTGTAGTTTTCAACTTCGTCTTTCGTACGATATTTCTGAGGATCAGACATTGAATGTCCCCTAAATCTATACGTTTTGAATTCTAAAAACGTTGGTCCTTCACCCGCTCTTGCACGGGTAGCCGCACGAGAAACTGCCTCATGAACTGCCTCAACTGACATAGCATCGACTGATTCAGATGGCATATCATACGATTCTCCGATGGTGTAAAGGTCGGTTACGTTTGAAGTACGAGCTACGGAAGTTCCCATCGCATAACCGTTGTTTTCTACTACAAAAATACAAGGTAATTTCCAAGTCATCGCCATGTTGAAGGCTTCATGCAATGCTCCTTGACGAACGGCTCCATCGCCAAAATAACAGATGGCTAAATTGCCCGTTTTATTATACTTTTCGGCAAATGCCAAACCAGCACCCATTGGAATTTGAGCTCCTACGATGCCGTGCCCTCCCACAAAACCTACTGATTTATCGAAGATGTGCATTGAACCACCTTTCCCTTTTGAAATCCCAGTGGCTTTTCCGAATAATTCAGCCATCACCGTATTTGGATCAGAGCCTAATGCCAAGGGAATTCCTTGGTCACGGTAAGCAGTAATGTACTTATCGCCTTCTTTTAGGGCAGATTTTGCTCCTGATGAACAGGCTTCTTGTCCAATATACAAATGGCAAAACCCTTTAATTTTTTGTTGTCCGTATAATTGACCAGCCCGCTCTTCAAATTTGCGTTGAAGCACCATTGACTCGTACCAATACATATAGGTTTCTTTCGAGTATTTTACTTTGTTTTCAGCTTTCTTTGCCATTTTTCACAATTTTGAATGAGTGAATGATAGAATGTGTGAGTAATTATTGTTCGCTTTCTACCCTGTATTCTTGTAATCAACAATTTATGGTTTGTTATCCCACAAATCCACTGTTATTTTGTAATACGAAATTACGACAAAACGAATAATGGACAAAGGGTTTTCTTAGTTCGATACATAAATGCACTTACAAAAAATCAGTTTATCCCATTTTAAGAGTTATGAATACCAATCCTTTGAGTTTTCGGAACGGATAAATTGTATTGTGGGTGAAAACGGAACGGGCAAAACCAATCTTTTAGATGCCATATATTTCTTGGCTTTAACCAAGAGTTCAACCTCAAATCAAGATGCTTTGAGTATTAATCATGGGGCGGAATATATGATGATTGAAGGGAGTTTTTTGATGCTTGGTGTTCATAATTCAATGCGTCCAACGCTTCGGTTTGTTGATGACGATATTGACGTGGAAAATAACACAATTTCTCAGCCCATTTCAAATGACGAACATCAAAAATCGAACACCGAACATCTCATCACCATCTCCCTCCAACGTGGACAAAAGAAGGCTGTTTTGCGAGACAAAAAGGCTTATGAACGTATTTCAGAGCATATTGGAAGGTTTCCCGTGGTAATGTTGTCGCCCAATGATACCGATATTATTCGAGATGGAAGTGAAGAGAGACGAAAGTTTTTTGATGGTGTGATGGCTCAATTGGATTTTGAGTATTTGGAAAATCTCTTGCAATATAATCGACTTTTATTACAACGAAATTCTCTTTTGAAACAGTTTTCTGAGAGGAATTATACAGATAATCTATTATTAGATGTTTATTCTGATCCTTTGGTAGAAATTTCCTTAAAATTGTATCAGGCTCGGAATAAGTTCATTACAGAATTTTTACTCATTTTCAAGAAGCATTACACAACGCTTTCGAATGCCCGAGAGGAAGTAGAAATGATTTATGAATCAGAGGTCGGGGCGGAGAATTTTGCACACATTTTTAGAAAGAACCGTCAGCGAGATTTGGCGGCTCAACGGACAACGATTGGTAGTCATAAAGACGATTTTATTTTTGAAATAAATGGTTTTACACTTCGCAAATTTGGTTCTCAAGGGCAACAAAAGTCATTCGTAATTGCCTTAAAATTAGCACAGTTTGAGATGCTGACAAAAGCGAAGGGCTTCCCTCCTCTCCTACTGTTGGACGATATTTTTGATAAACTTGATGATAGACGAATTCAGCAACTCATTACGATGATGGTTGATGGCACTTTTTCACAGGTTTTTATTACGGATGCACGCCCAGAACGGACACGGCAATTACTTGATAATCTTGGAGTTGAGGTAAAGTATTTAGAGATTGGGAAGTAGGAGGTTCAAACGTAGAGATTTGAGCCAAAGCATATACTTTTCTTAACCCTGATGACCTTCCCAAAAGTTTCAAAACTTTTGGGAAGGTTAAATTATTCTACACTTTCTTAGCAGGATTCCCAAATACGGTCTCCTTCGCTTTCACGACTTCAATTACCACCGAACCCGCTCCAATTCTTGCTCCTTTGCCAATTTTGATTCCACCAATAATGGTTACACCCGAGCCAATAAAAACGTTATCTTCAATCGAAACACCCGACCCAATCGTGCTTCCTGCTCCAATTTGGACGTAATCACCAATTTCTGCATCGTAATCTACCAATACTTTACTGTGAAAAATATTATTATTCCCAACCTTCGCACGGGCATTGATTATTACACCTGGAGATACTAAATTCCCGTGTCCAACCTCGGCAGTCGAGGCAATTGTTGCTTGGTCGTGAATGGCATTGACTATTTGAATTTTACGAACATCTAAGATCATATCAACGATATTTTTACGTACTTTTTGGTCGTCGATGGCAACAAAGGCTTCACATTTTTTACCGATCAATTTGGTAAAACCTTCATCATCGGTGCTTCCTAAAACGACTACGTCATCAATTTCAGTGTTGTGTAATGCCACATTGTCGTCTAAGAATGCGTAAACTACTACATTATTTCTTTTGAAAATATCAAGGGCAACGGCTCCTAAGCCATTTGCACCAAAAATTATTACTGGATTTTGCATATTTTATTCTATAACTCCATTTTTAACTATATAAACAACTTTCCCTTCTTTAACTATCTGAAAATCAGCCTTTGAGCCTAAACCTATTTCTTTTTCTGAAACAATTTCCATACCTGTTGCTTCTATTTCATCCGTTCCAAAAAAGACGGACATATCGCCAATTTCTTCTATAACTGAACTGGTCGTGAAGTAATCTTTACCCGTTACAGGTCGTTCATTGCGGTTAATCGCAATATCGGCTTTAAAAGTTGTTTCTCCCTTTTTTATCGTTACATTCCTGATAATTAAATCATAAATCGCCTTACTGTTTAGGGGTAATTGTTCGTATTCCTTAACGCTCTGTTTTTTATATGATTTGCTCGCAATCATCTGTAAACCAGTGAGTATCGACACAAAATTAAGTTTACGAATGTATTGTTTTTCAGGGTCACTTTTATATCCGCCCGATTCTATCAGAATCAAAGTTGTTCCCCATTTTTGGATATTATCACCAAAAGCACGGGGTTCAAAATCTGACATCCAGCGACCTACTGCATTCGGAATATACGTTTTCACAGCTTGATTCATACCCACAATTACTTGCATGGCTCGCTTGCGAGTAGGATTAATTTCTTCGGCTTGATTATAAGCCGTTGCCAAAAACGACAACGTAGCCAAATTACCTGTTTGACCCGCTGAATATCGTCTGTTTTTATCGTGAAGATTAAAGCCAAAATCTGGTTTTAAGTCAAAAATTAGTTGTTTTAATAATTGTCCTTCGGGAGTTTGAAGCGCCAAAGCATCACGGTTCATGTCAATTCCTAAAGTTGTGTAGCGTGTCCATGCTTCTGCACCGTCTGGATTTAACATGGGGATAAAATAAAAAGTGCACTTTTTCAGCAATTCTTCTCTAAGATTACCTAAAACTGGATTAATTTCTCTATTTAAACTATCTTTTCTATTCTCCAAAAAATTGAAAATATCCGCCAAAGCCATCGTTGCCGTGGGTTCATCGCCGTGCATTTGCGACCACAGCATAACCTTCGTTTTACCCGTTCCGCATTTGATTAAATAAATATCTCGCCCTTCCGAAGATTTAGTGGCAAGTGATACTTCAAACATTGAATTTTTCTTCAATGTGTCAATTCTATTCATCAAAGTTTGATACCCAAAACGACGTTTCGTAATGGTTCTTTCTTTAAAAATATCGTGCGAATCGTGAAGAATTTTGCCTAAATTTTGGGCGTAAGTATTTGATAATGAAATCATTGTGAAAAGTATTATAAATAATTTTTTCTTCATATTTTTGCCAAAGTTATTCCTCCAAAAGTTGCTAAAATACATAAGATTACGTTTAACAAAATATTCATCAAAGCCTCTAAAATTCTATTATTTTGAATTAATTGCAAAGTATCATTTGAAAAGGTTGAGAATGTACTGAATCCTCCACAAAAACCGATGGCAATTAATGCTTTATAATTAGGGTTTGTTAATGATTTCACTTCAACCATTCCCACAAAAATACCCAAAATAATACTTGCCAAAATATTTACGCCCAACGTACCGAGTGGAAATGTTTTATCAGTATTTTCTTGAATAAATTTACTTAATGAATATCGGGTGAGGCTTCCTAAACCTCCACCAATGAAGATGAGTAATAATTGATTCATGTTGTAAAGATAAGAAATTCCCTGTTTTTTGAGATTTTTAACTGTCATGTAAAGAAACAAAATTTCAAAACGTTTGGTTAAATAACTTAATAGTTACGAAATTTGATAAATGAATCTTTAAAAACATTTAGCTATGTTAATAAAAATCTTGTTGGCAGTCGGTACATTTTTTTTCATGGAAGGAGTAGCATGGTTTACGCACAAATATATCATGCACGGGGTTATGTGGACGTGGCACAAGTCGCATCACGTGCATCATAATGAACCCTTAGAAAAAAATGACCTTTTTGCTATTGTCTTTGCGGTGGTTTCTATCGCCACTTTTGCCTTGGGAACTTACGTGGAAGGGCTTTGGTTTTTGTTCTGGATTGGTCTGGGCGTGGCGTTTTATGGCATTTTTTATTTTGTGTTTCACGATGTAATTGTACACCGAAGAATCAAAATAAAATTCATTGCCAAACATCCATACATGAAGCGAATTATGAAAGCTCATTATGTGCATCACAAAGTGCATACTCGTGAAGGTGCAGAGGCTTTTGGATTTTTGTATGCTCCAGAAAAGTATAAATAGTTATCAGTAAACAAAAATGCCGATTCGGAATTATTAGTTCTAAATCGGCATTTTTACTTACTGACAAGCGGAACGCTGCCCGCTGTAATTGGTAACTGCCTACTTATTTCTGTTTAATCAACGATAAAAACATCTCCGCAGCATGCCAGCCGTGGATTGCACAAAGTTTTGATTGCGTACAAGTTTGGTCAATCACGTTCATTCCTAAATAATTGGCGGATTTATTATCTGATTCCCAAGTAAGAGGATAGTCTGCCAAAGAAACAATGGCTCTTTTTTGATTGAAAGTATGGTCTTCTGCCCATATAAGATAAGGAAAATTTAGACTTGTTACTTCATCAAATTGCCTTCCCCCAACGTTTTGGATCTTGAAGCCTAACCAAAAAACAGGCGAATAACTATCATAAATTAATGGAATTTTATAATTATCTGATATTCCCAAAGCCTTCAATCCATATTTTATCCATTTAGTCTGATAAACAGGGTGGTATGAATCATCGGTCTTCCCTTCAATATAATCACTATTTTTGTAACCGTCTGCCTCTTCTAAAATCTTTTCAATAAGCGGATGTTTGCTATCTGAAACCGCAGAAATTATGTACAACGCCTACCCTAAATTATTGATTTCAGGATTTCCCCCAACATTTCTATCGTAAGGCTCTTTTAGGTTTTTAACCCAGTTTGAAATAAGATTTAAGTTGTTAGTTTGCTTCAAAACCATCGTCATCATGGCAGCGGAACGGTAGGTTGGTTTTTGATAAACTAAGAAATTAGGTAGTGGTAAGCCTTCATCAACATTCATTAAAATTTCATGATGCAAAAATCTTAAAACAGGTGCCTATTTTTTATCCGAAAAAGATGATAATGACAAAGGACTTTCTGCCATAATTATCTGCATGTTGTTCTCATAAATATAAACTCCTCGCAAATCTTCTTGAATATCAACGACTTTACCGTTTTCAAGTTCAAGATGAACTAAATATTCCGAGGGTGCAATAATGGCTGTTTCCACTTTCCATCGTCTCAAAGCTTTTCCTATTTTGGCATTACAGAGTAAACCGTCTTTGTAAACCATTTTAAGGCGGTCGCCCATGCCAAAAAAGAAGAAATTGACGATTGGTAAATTTCTTCCGTTAAAACTTTCTTTTCTAAGAATTGCTAAATTCTCTCGGTAATTTTGAAGGGCTTTTCGGCTTTTGGACAGAAAACATCTTTTGAACAGTTAATTCGAGTATTTATACTTAAATTCTTTCAATATTTTGTTCCCTCACCGATGGCAGATTTTGGAATTTTAGGAATAATTGAGCTAAAACAACAATGTCTTCACGACAGTATTGAGCTATTTTTGGCAGAGCATTTTCGATGTAATAGGTGTAATTAATTTGGTCGCCACTGAGTTCGACTTTGCTGCTTGGAATATTAAAAAGGGCGGCTAATAATTCTAAGGAAGTGTAATGTTTTTTGTCCCCAAATTTCCACATATCAAGCGTGTCAAAGTGTGGAATTTCCCAAGGTTTGCGTCCCGAAATTTGAAGGGCTTTTGGAATGTCGATATTATTGATCAGCATTCTTCGGCAAAGATAAGGATAATCGAATTCTTTTCCGTTGTGGGCACATAAAGATAGCGTAGTTGGTTTGTATTTTTTTTCAATTAAAGCTTTAAATTCCCTTAAAATTTCGTCTTCACTATCGTTGCTAATT
>JAYVRF010000009.1:0-12026 GCA_043756925.1 Arcicella sp.
TTTAGTGCATAATTGTAAAATCTCATCTAAGCCCACATACGCAAAATTTTCACCTTGAATTGGCACGATAAAGTAATTACTGGCAACCAAAGCATTAATAGTAAAAGTACCTAAACTTGGTGGGCAATCTATCAAAACATAATCGTATTCCTTTCCTTCTAATTGTTCTTTTAAGAAATACCCAGAATCAGGTTCAACATTAAGTCGGTATTCAAAACTAAGTAAAAGACGGCTTGAAGGTAACAAATCCATGTATTTGCCTTTTATGATGGTTTCTTCAAATGTGGACTCTCCAACCAATAACTCCCCAATGTGATGTAAACTGTTTTTAAAACCTGCGGCAATGCTTAGATTGCACTGAGCATCGAGGTCTATTAATAATACTTTAAAACCTTTTTGAGATAAAGCTGCACCCAGATTTAATGTAGTGGTTGTTTTTCCTGTTCCTCCTTTATTATTGGTGATTGAAAATACTTTCATGAAGTTTTCTTTGATTGAAATTAAGAAATAATTTTAATGCGACAAATTTACAAACTGCGATCTATAAATATAACGATGAAAGCATTATGCAATTCTAAGGATAAAAATCTATTTAACTGAATTAGTCCTTTTGCTTATCATATCTAAACAGGCAAGAATATAGGCTGTTTTGTTTTTTACTTTTGGGTGAAGATTATTTTCAAACTCAATATGAAGTGTTGCAAACTTATTCATTTTTTCTTTTTCGCTAAGAATGATATTTCTATGATTTTCTCGGAAATTATAATTTTTAATTAAAATTTCTTCCAGTTTTACATTGACTAATTCAGGGTTAATAACAGTTGCTTCAATAAACTCTTTTTTCTCTGATTGACTGAGTTTCAAGGCTGTTTGAACTGTAAATTGTAGATGTGTAACATTTCGTTGTTTGTTTCCACAGCTTTCATAATCAAAATTGATAGGAATGCCACTTATTTGATTCAGTTCAACCCTCACAGGTTCAAGAACACGCTTTTTGAAGTCGTTTAAATTAGTATATTTACCCTTATCAACCTGTAACAGTTTCCTAAGTTCTTCAATACTATAAATAAACGTTGTTCTATTTTGTCCGACATGAAGCCTAATGAGTTTGTACATTAGAGTTGAATAAATAGATTTGAATTCAAGAATTGTTTTGAAATCATAGCGAGTATATTGAGTTCCCAAATTAGCTAAATATGGTGATAATTGTGAGTTCGATTTGAATTCTAAATGCCCGTTATTATCTTCATTGTAACTTATACTGGAAAACATAGGTACGTGTTTAAATTCTAAGTTAGGTTTAGATAAATCAAAGAACGTCATAACTTTTTGTGCCATACTTTTAGTTACGGCTAAAATCTGTCGAGGTGTGATAAACTCTTTAACTTTATTTAATGGAATACGGATAAGCATTCCGTGTTTTGGGTCAATTGAACCGTGATCAATTTGATTCACAAAATACTCAAATAGGCGTTGCTCTACACGAGTAAACTGCGTGTTACTCACAACAAGTTTATTAGGCAGATAATTGTCTTTCCTATTGGGAATGTATGGATGTTCGAGGTATTGTTCAGCTTCAAGAATTATGTTTGCCATTGAGAAATAAGTTATAGAATAAAGATAGGGGAAAAAATGTAAAAATGTCGCCTTATTATGTAAAAATGTCGCCTTAATTTGCTATAACTATGTAAAAATGTCGCCTTAACTATGTAAAAATGTCGCCTTACGGTTTGTAACTCAATGATTATCAATAGGTTACGCAGCCCCTAAATCATACAAATAATATGATAAAATATAAAAATCAACAAAAAATTACTAAAAATAATAGTGTCAAAGTCAGATTTCGCTAAAAACCGATGATAAAACAACATCAATCTTCTTAAAATAGCTTTTACATTTGATGAAAGTATTCACTGCTGAATGTAAAAATGTCGCTTTAACATTATTTTTTATCAAATAAAATTTATTAAATAATTGATAATCAGATAGTTATGATGTAAAATACTTCATTTAATATTAGTGTAAAAAAGTCGTCTTAACTTTAAACTGTATTAAATAGATTGAGGGAATTGATATTAATTCTAAGGGCATAAATTATTTTCTTTTGTAAAGTATTGAAAATCAGTCATATAGATAAAAATTATTTTATGAAACGCTAAAATTTTGCCTCTAAAAGTGTTGGACAATACAGTCAATAAAATAGTAAGAGCAAAGAACTATTAAAAAGTAAATTTTTTAAATATCGATTAAGTAACTACTTAAACATACTTATAAAACCGTAATATGTTGATTTTCAGAATATTACTGTTTGTTTATAAGTATTTCTTAGTCAAATAATTTCTTTGAAATATGTCGCTTTATTACTTTTACCTGGTTTAAATTAGCTGTAAAAATGTCGTCTTACAAGCCATTAAACTAAATATTGGTTTAGATGTTATTCATTTTAAGGATCTGTTACTTCTTCTTAAATGAAATTATGCCTTTTTGAACCTTGCTATAATTATCCTTTTCAATAAAATAATTATCTGATTTTCATCATATTTTACAAGTTCGGATAGTTTGTCCAGATGTGAACACCTTTTTTTATTAGTTTTCAAAACAACCAAGCCCATCCAGAAAACAGAAAGAAAAATAGAAATCGCCAATGAAATACTGCTATATTTCCCAATCCCTACCAGTAATGCCGTTTTAGGTTTATCGCAATAAATTTGAGGAGCTTTTTGAGTGAGTAACTTCTTAATATTTTTTGCCTGAAGCTCGTAAGTGTTGAGAGACTTTATTAATTCTTCTGACATTTTACTAATGGCAACCCAACCATGAGTGGTACAATGGATTCATTCAAGTCGCTGGCGGCAATATCGTATGTAAGCGACAATCTATGTCTTTCGTGAGCCAAGTCCATCCAATGGAAAACACTTGATAACTAAATTAAGGTCAGAGCCAACTTGAAATATTTAAACAAGAGACTACGCCTGAAAGGTTAGAGAGGGGCATTACGTAAATATAATGGCAAGGTTGATTTGAAAAAAATAGGCGTTTCAGAACTCTCAAAATGGGAATTGGTGGGTTCAGATGAAAAATATTCTCATCTGACGATCTATACTCAAAAACTTTATGCAATCAATTTTGACCGTATTCTCAGAGTAGTATTATTGTTGAATACAAAACGAATAAGTACGTATTATTAGCCTCAACAGATACAGAACTTGATGCTCGTTTGATTACCAAGTATTATCAATTGCGTTTCCACATAGAATTTATTTTCAGTGATGCCAAACAATTTATGGGATTCAATGACTGTCAAGCAAGGGATGAAAATAAATTGGACTACCATCGGCAGACGATCCTGTTTTACGTATAATTAACAGCGGTCAATATTGCCCGAAAAGCAATACAACAGGAAATAGGTCAATGAACAATTTTATGAGGTATCAGTACAATAAAGCTTTTTGGGTCGCCGATTTCGTCTCTAATAAATTCATTCTTGAACGCTAAACTTTACCATTTTTTGAAATAATTCTTTTGGATTAAAAGGTTTAGTTACATAATCATTCATGCCCACGGTAAACGCTCTATCCTGATTATCAAGTGTGGCGGATGCTGAAAGGGCAATGATTGGGATATTGAGATCAATTTTCCTGATTTCCGTAGTCGTTTCGTATCCATCCATAACTGGCATTTGAATATCCATTAAAATAAGGTCATATTTGCCAATTTGGTATTTTTCAAGGGCTATTTTTCCATTTTCTGCTACGTCAATATCTACCTTCCACCGCTCTAAAAACTTAGTAGCAACCTTAATATTCATCGGATAATCTTCAACCAATAGCACTCTTACACCTTTAAGAACATTTTCATTTTCAAATTCAGTGTTTGAATCGTTCAATTTTTTGTATATTTCGTGGCCAATACCGAGGTCAATCGTGAAATAAAACTTTGCACCCTTTCCCACTTCACTGCAAAGATTTATTTCACTGCCGTGCAGTTGGAGAAGTTTTTTGGTAATAACTAATCCCAAGCCTGTACCCCCAAATTCTCTGGTCGTTTCTGAATCGGCTTGGGTAAATTTATCAAAGATTAATTTCTGCTTATTTTCGGCAATGCCAATACCAGTATCGGTAACTGAAAAGTCTAAGATTGCCCTATTATTGATTATTTTTTGTAGCGAAAGTTCAACGGTTATACTCCCTTTTTTGGTAAACTTCACGGCATTTGACATCAAATTAGAGATAATTTGTCCGATTCTGAGTGGATCACCGATGAGTACATTTGGCACATCATCATCAATCATTAGCTTGATTCGGTTTTCTTTTTCTTCGGCTCTTACTTGATTAGCTTTTTTTGTATTTGAAATAAGCTGTTTTAAATCAAAGGGTATTTTCTCTAATTCAACTTTCCCCGCTTCTATTTTACTAAAATCCAGAATGTCATTAATCAAAACGTGAAGATTGTCCGTAGAAAACTGTAAAATTTTGAGATTCTCTGTCATATTTTCGGATACATCTTCTTGCTGCATGAGGTAAGTCATACCCACAATGGCATTTAAAGGCGTTCGTATTTCATGGCTCATCATTGAAAGAAACTCCGACTTTGCTTGCGTTGCATTTTCAGCTACTTCTTTTGCTTGTCTTAATTCATCTTCAATCTTTTTCCTGTTCTCAATCTGCACTTGTAGATAATTAACTAATCCCAATAAATTATCTGAATCTAAAACGTCGGACTTAAACCCCTCTTCTGCTTCAAGTAAACATATGGAGTCTATCAATTTTTCGATTGATAAACGTTTCTGAATAATTTCTTTTTTTAGCTTATTGTTCATTTCAGCATATTCTTTTTCGTTAAGTTTTGAAGAATGTCCAAATAAATCTTTGTCTCTTTCAAAATTGTAATAAGAAAAATTGATGGCTTTAATAAAATTTTGAATTTGTTCAAGTTCTAAACATTCATTGGTCAGATGCTTAGTAATTTGTTTGTTCAATAAACGATGAAATTGCGTAATATCCATACTATTGTTAATTTTCGGAAAAGGTAGTTATTGTCATTGATTGGTTATTTAAATCACATGAAGAATCTGCTTGAGGGGAAGCTATTTCACCGTAAGAATAAAATCCCGTAATGGTAGTTTTATCCCCAAAAACATCCCTGATAGTTTCTATTTCTTCATCTATGCGTTGTCCTAAAATCAGCTTTCTTCCCGAACTACTAACCACAATTGCTAATTCTGGGGCGGACTCAAATGCTGAGATTGAATTTGAAGCCGCCTTGGCCGAAGCATCAATGATGCAGTCGAGGTCTGCTTTCATAAATCTCACCAAAGAGCCTTTGGGCATATCACCTGCAAAGGTCATGCTTTTATTTACATCATCAATCGAGAGAATTGTCCGTATAACGGGTTCATCATCGTCGGAAATTCGTATTGAAAGGGGGAATAAAAGGGCATTATTGGGTAAATCAACTGCATATTTCCCCAAGTATTCTTTGTAAATATCAAGGGCTGCTGTGTTATTGATTTGATACAACATGTTGTATTCCGAAGCAGTCACTTCACGTTCGGGACCAAATTCTTCCCAACCGCTTTTAGTTCCGCCCCCCACGTTTAAAAATTTACCGTAAAAACCAATACCAACTATTTTACCTGGCTGGGGGGGTTCGTTTAACCCAACCAATGTTTTTTCAAATCGGTCTCCATCACCCGCCAAGCCCCCAGAAATAAAGATTTTACTGTTGGTTTTCTTATTTAGAGCGGCAATTAAAGCACTTCCATTAACATTTGATCCATCCGAAACAATAAAAATTGCTTTTAAATCATCCGACAAAAGATTATTTGCTACATATTCTCCCGCATCCATACTCTCTAAATGATGATGAATGTCAATTTGAATGGTGCGAATAGTGGTTTTTTCAAACTCAACCGCAGTTACAATGATTGAGTCGTCATGCACTAAATCATTAAATATTTCTCCAGAAGTTGAATTAATTATAATATCAGCCAATGGATACAAATTCTTGATGTGCTGGTAAGGCTGAATTCTTTCTAAGCATCTCCTTTCACCAAAAGCAAACACTAAATTAGCTTTTGTTGGATTGAATTCTTTCGTTTCACTTATGTGTTGCCACCGATTGGATTGAAAAGCTATTTGTTGAATTTTCATAAAATGAATAAAAAGTAACCAATTTTTTGAAGAATGATTATTAAGATAGATAAGTGTTGTGTCTAACCTATTTCCTATGACCATATTTCATAAAAAAATAGTTACTATTTTATTCACGAACAAATTACAAGCCAATATTTCAAAAACATGAATTTTTTTTAAACAACTTCAATTTATTTCTTTAGTTTTTATCTGTTTATTGTTTTTATCTTAAAAAATGATGTTTATTCAAGGAAAAATAAATAATATCAAAAGAGTCATTTTGGAAAGATTTTTGCTGTAGGTTGATAGTAAATTTTGAAGGTTTGGTTACTTTATGGTTCAATCTTGGAAATCAACTTAGGGAATTACAGTCCTCCTTCATTGCTTGAAATTTACTTTTAAATTCTTGATTTTACTAACGACTGAGTAGAAGATTTTTAATGAAAAAATTCTGCTCCACTGTAACAATCCTTAATTGCCGTTGTTACGTATATAATGTTCTTTTTCTGATTCAATGCTGTATATCATCAATTAAACCCTTTTAATTTTCAGAAACAATTTCCTTATGGGTTAACCTTTCGAGAAGTTGCTCAATCAGAGATTTTGGGTACTTAGTTGATAGAAACTTTTTAATTAAGGGTTAATGAGCCTATTTTACAAAATGTTTAGCGAATGAGAACACGATAACCTACCTTCAAAAAATGATTTCTTTATATCCGTTGCAAGTTACCTGAAAATTTCAGCCTCTTCATTTTTAGAATTTGGTAGCACCAAAAGAATTTAGTACCATCCACTGTTTCAAATGAATTTTAATGAATGATAAATTATAAAAATGATGGATCAAAAAATAAAACTGTTAATAATTGATGATGAGCCAAGCACTCGAAAAATATTAGAACATTTTTTAAACAAGGAATTTGACGTAACCTTGAAAAATGATGGAATGGAAGGAATGCGTTGGTTGGAATCGGGAAATGACTCAGACTTTATCATTGTTGATTTGAATATGCCAAATCTGAATGGTAAAGAACTCATAAAAGTTATTCGGTCGAGTAATCTTTATTGTGATCTGCCGATTATTATTCTTTCGGGAACCGATGAAAGCAAAGAGCGAATAGAGTGTCTAAATTTAGGGGCTGATGACTTTATGTTGAAGCCTTTCAATCCCATGGAAGTCCATGCCAAAATAAAAGCTATTCTGAGAAGAGTTAAACCACAGCAAACATTACAATGAACAAAAACGAGCAGTATGAGTTGAAGGAAGACGATTCTTCGATTAGGGTTATTTTGGTTGAAAATGATGACGAAGCGGTAGTATATTTTCTAAAAAAATTTGGTGCCAGCTTTAACATAAAAGTCATTGATAATGCGGAAGCGTGTCTTTCCTTTATAAAAAATACTTACCCTCCCGATGCAATCGTCATTAGTATAAAGTTGGGAGGGCTAAAATTTTTAGAGACCGTCAGGCGAGAAAGTTGGACACAAACACTACCAGTCATTATCACCAGTGAACGTATCACGCAAGGTTTAATTAAAGAAGTATTTGAGAAAAAAGGAGACGATTTATTCCCCAGCGATTTCAGCAAGGGTGATTTGGTTACACGAGTAGAATACTTCATCAAACGGCGACAGTACCAAGCAAGTAAGCAAGCAAAAACCAACATCTTAGCGGTAAAAATTCCCCTCTGGAAACGTGTTGTTGATGTGGCATCTACGGGTTTTGCATTATTTTTATTGTCCCCAATTTTAGCCATCACTTCCATTTTAATCAAGTTGGACTCAAAAGGTCCGGTGGTTTATAAATCACGGCGAGTTGGGGCTGGCTACAAGGTTTTTGAAATCTATAAATTCAGGACGATGCGTACCGATGCCGACCAGATGATTAAAAACATGGGATCATTGAATATGTACACCAAACAAACAACCGAAAAAAAAGTGGATGGTCTTTGCAATGGATGCTTGCCATCGGGAGCTTGCCAGCAACAATTATTTTTAGACGGCGAGGTGGTTTGTGAAAAAACTTATTTAGCCCAGAAAAAAGAAAAGGTGGCATTTATGAAATTCCAAAATGACCCTCGAATTACAAACCTTGGCGTTTTTCTGAGGAACAGTAGTATTGATGAACTACCCCAATTATTCAATATTTTTATGGGTGATATGTCGTTGATTGGGAATCGTCCTCTACCACTTTATGAAGCTGAAAAACTAACAACCGATAAATATATCGAACGTTTTGCAGGTCCTGGTGGGCTCACGGGGCTTTGGCAAGTAACCAAACGTGGAAAAGGTAAACAAGAAATGACTGAAGAAGAACGGATTGAATTGGACATTGAATATGCCCGAAATTTCTCTTTTAAATACGACATGAAAATATTCTTTATGACATTTCCCGCACTGTTTCAGTCAGAAAATGTTTAATCAATTTACCTAACATTTACGCTAAGAATGGTACTTATTCTCGAATTTCTCTTTTGGTTTTGCATTGGCTTGGTGTTCTACACTTATATTGGGTACGGTATTTTAGCGTGGATTTTGGTAAAAATAAGAAAACTCGTAGGCAAACAATTCAGAAAATATAACGACCCCACTTTTCTCCCCAATGTTACTTTGGTGATTCCAGCTTACAATGAAATGAGTTGTATTGAAGCCAAAGTAGAAAATACTTTTAGTTTGGATTATCCGTCCGATAAAATGGAAATATTGTTCGTAACCGAAGGCTCAAATGACGGAACATCCGAATATATTCAGTCGCTCAAATTCCAGTATCCTAACTTAAAAATGATTGCGGGTGAGGTTAGGAGAGGAAAAATTGAAGCCATGAACATCGCCATAAAAACGATTGATAACCCGATTGTAATTTTCACGGATGCTAACACAAACTTGAATAATCAGGTTATCAGAAATATTGTTAGGCACTTTCAAGATCCCCAAGTAGGGGCGGTTGCAGGTGAAAAACGAATTGAAACTCGGGGAAGTGAAGCAGCGGCGGGAGCGGGAGAGGGGCTTTATTGGAAATATGAATCATTGCTAAAAAAACTGGATACCGAACTTTATTCGGTCGTGGGGGCGGCGGGTGAACTTTTTGCGGTTAGAACTCACTTGTTCGGTGAAGTTGAAAAAGACACGTTACTCGATGACTTCATGGTGTCATTGAGAGTAGCTGCCAGCGGTTTTCGGGTTATTTACGAACCCAACGCCTACGCCAGCGAACGCCCCTCCTTTTCTATCCAAGACGAAATGAAACGTAAAATCAGGATTGCTTCGGGAGGCTTTCAATCCATTGCTCGTTTAGGATTTTTGTGGAATGTTTTTCGCTATGGATTACTTTCATTTCAATATATCTCGCACCGTGCCATGCGTTGGGCTGTGGCACCCTTTTGTTTGCCTTTGATTTTTTTTCTTAATTTAGCTTTAATTTTTACACAACCAATATCACAAAATCAACCAATCTATTGGCTTTTCATGGGAGGACAGGTTATTTTTTATTTAATGGCTATCGTTGGTTATAACCTTGAAAACCAAAAGATTAGAATAAAATTACTCTTTGTTCCTTTCTATTTTTCTTTTATGAATTACTGTGCGATTAAGGGTTATTTTAAATACAGAAACGGATTAGCTTCTGGTATTTGGGAAAAAGTGAAGCGGGCAGAATAAAACCTATCAAAAATACCATTGCATAAAACTAAGTCTTAAAACATGATTAACTTTTCCTTGCCGCCTTGGGTAAAAACAATACTCCAAAAACCATTAAATATCAAACAGTTAGCAGCTTTTGAACTTACTGATTTGAAGCATAAATTAGCCAGATTTTCACCCGAAAACCCTTTGGTAAGTGTCGTCATACCCGCATGGAATGAAGAGGGAGGAATTTTACACACCCTTATTTCTCTGGCAAATACGAAAACAAAATTTGAAACAGAGCTTTTAATTATTGATAATAACTCCACTGACGACACCGCCAATTTAATACAATCTTTGGGATTGAAAGTTTTCTTAGAAACCAAACAAGGGGTTGGTCACGCTCGTACTTGCGGCTTACACAAAGCAAAAGGAAAATATATTCTGACGGGTGATAGCGACACCTTGTACCCTGATGGTTGGATAACATCAATGGTTGAAACTATGGTAAACAACGAGCAAGTATATTGTGTTCATGGAAGTTACTCTTTCCTACCAAGCAACCAAACACCTCGTTGGCAGTATGCTTTTTACGAAGTAATGAGTAGTTTTATCATCAAGAAAAAAGAAAAAACGCAACCATTTTTAAATACATTAGGTTTCAATTGTGGTTTCATTCGCCAGAAAGGCATTGATATCAATGGTTATGATATTGAAACCCAAAGGACTTTTAGAGGTGCCGCTGGTATGGTTGAACAAAATGCCACCGAAGACGGTATGATGGCGTTGAAATTACAACAATCGGGGGGGCAAATTAAGGCTATTAACGGTTTAGAAGCGAGAGTTTGGACGAGTGACCGAAGAATCCAGTTGGATGGAGGCCTAAAAAATGCGTTGATTATGCGAGTAAAAAAATACCTTTTTAAACCATAGATATGTCAATTATCGCCGCAATTAAATCAAATCCTAAATTGAAAAAATTGATTCATTGGTCACTAATACCAAAGCATCAAGCACGACCAAGGCTCTGGGTTCAGTGGTTCATTAATCCATTTTTCCATAAAAAAGGAAAAGGAACAACCATTTGCCGACGTACTCGGATTGACGTTTTGCCTTTTCAAAGTTTTAGTCTTGGTAACTATTCTACCATCGAAGACTTTGCCACTATCAACAACGGAGTGGGGGCAGTCAGTATCGGTGATAATTCAAGAATTGGCATCGGAAATGTGATAATTGGCCCCGTGACGATTGGTAACAACGTAATTCTTGCCCAAAATATCGTGATGAGTGGGCTTAATCACAATTACACGGATGTTAATATTCCGATATATATGCAAGGTGAAACCGTTGCTAAAATCACAGTTGAAGACGATTGTTGGATTGGTGCAAATGTTGTTATCACAGCAGGGGTAACGATTGGGAAACATAGCGTTGTGGCAGGTGGTGCGGTAGTTACCAAAGATATTCCCTCCTTTTGTGTAGCAGTTGGTAATCCCGCAAGAGTGGTGAAAAAGTATAATTTTGAGGCTAAAGTATGGGAATCAATCCAAGATAAATTTCTTTGATTAGGCGGTTAATTACCTTACTACGTAGCGTAAGACCCAAAAATAATATTATTTATCCCGCCGCTGATGTTTATAAATTGGTATAATTTTTGCCCCCTGTGTTACAGGTAGAACATTTTGTCGTACTTATTAAAGTCTCGCCAATTGGATGCACCAAATCTGACCAAGCGATTTACAAGTTAAATCTATTCACTGGAACACAATTTTGACTATTTCTTATCACGCAACAACATCGTCTTTAAAATCAGCTACACCAATAATATCAAAAAATAGCTTTAATTTCAATGGTCTAATTATATTGCTCATTATGACAAAACTAAATAGTCCGCTTCCTGCAAATGAAAAAGAAAGACTCGAAGCATTACTGAGTTATAATATATTAGACACTCTCTCGGAGGGAGAATATGATAATATTACCAAATTGGCAGCTCACATTTGTAACGTTCCAACCGCATTTATATCACTCATAGATGATAAACGACAATGGTTTAAATCCCGTCTTGGTTTAGAAGATACCGAAATGCCTCGGGACATTTCTTTTTGCCAATATACCATTATGGATCAAGAGATATTTGAAGTTCCAGATGCTCATTTGAACCAAACTTTCAATGATAATCCGCTCGTTACGGGCGTTCCATTCATTCGCTTTTATGCTGGTGCTCCCCTGACGACCCCTGAGGGCTTTAATATTGGAGCTTTGTGCGTGATT
>JAYVRF010000010.1:0-12025 GCA_043756925.1 Arcicella sp.
AGCTCCATACCTTTGAAAATATCCATGATTGATAACTGGTTGGTTATCATAAATATACGAAAAATTTAGCACTCAGTAGCTATCTGGTAAATTCTATAAAATTATTAAACGGTCAATAAGTTGATTAATGTAGGATTAAATTGTTTGATGCTAATTTCAAAATGCTAATTTTGAGCCAAATTTCCCCATAAATGTCACTCAACATAACTTAGACGTAGGAAACTTAAAAAAGGTTGTATGGGTTTTAGAAAATCGATGCTTATTTTAATAATTAGCTTTTAATTTTGTAAACCAATGTACAAAAAATCAATTACTATGAATTTATTAATTAATTCCACGACCGAAAAAAGTAAAGTTTTCAGTCAAATTGCCTCTGAATTATCATCATTAGGTTTCAAGGTCGAAAAGCAAGACCAAACTCGTCCATGGGGAGGTTTTTTTGTATTGGATGAAAGTCAAGCACAAGTATTTGCAGCACTTTATTTCCCACAATTAGAAATATCTGAAATTCAGATTACCAATAAATTATCGCCCAAAATTTTGGTGGTAGCTCCTCATAAACGTTTGTCGTGGCAATATCATTTTCGCCGTGCTGAGATATGGAAAGTGATAGCAGAAACAATAGTAGGCGTGAAAATTAGTGATAATGATGAACAATCTGACGACGTAAAAGTCTTAGAATCAGGCAGTTTTATTCAAATGAACAAAGGCGAACGCCACCGTTTAATTGGCTTGGACGGTTGGGGCGTTGTAGCAGAAATCTGGCAACACACCGACCCAGAAAACCCTTCGGATGAGGATGATATCGTAAGACTGCAAGATGACTTCGGGCGGTGATTTATGGCACACGGATGACACTCGCCGTTCTAATTTTACAGCTTTCGCAGAAGGCTATCCAATGCGATGTGATATTCTGGAAATTCTCCTAAGTTTTTGTGTTCACCGTTTGGAATCGTTGTTAGGATTTCAAACGGTTTTTTGTTTAATAATGCCGCCAACCTTAAACTTGATTTGTAAGGAACAACTTTGTCTTTCGTGCCGTGAAAAAAATGGATTGGACATTCCACTTGCCTGATGTACAGGTCAGTACGAAATTGATATTTCAAAACTGAATTATACGGAATTAACGGAAAATAACTACTTACCACATCCGAAAGATTAAAATATGGTGTTTCTAATAACAACATTTTGGGCTTATTCTCAGAAGCTAAACGAGTAGCAATTCCTGTTCCTAATGAACGTCCGTACAGAATAATCTGATTTTCTGGAAAGCGTTTTTTCGCCCACTTGTACACGTAAGCCGCATCTGAGTGCAAGACTTTTTCGGATAATTCGCCCGTTGATTTTCCGAATTGGCGGTAATCAATCAATAGTATATCGTAATCATTTTTCGTGAAATCAACGGCGTGCTTTCCCCATCTTCTGAGGTCATCGGCGTTGCCATGAAAATAGACAATTAATCCCTTTCTTTTCGTGGAATCCGTCCTGAAATACAAAGCATTTAGCTTCACATTTGCTTCGGGTTCAAACCACATTTCCTCAAAATCTCCTTTAAATTCATACTGATAATTCATTGCCAATTTGGTATTTCTGAAAAGGAATTTTTCTTGAAATAGAATGGCTATGACGACGAGTAAAACGTAAATTAAAACGATGTATATCAGCATTTTTTGGAAGGTTTTCATAGGGTACAAAGATAAAAATTATGCTTAAAAATACAAGGCTATGATATGTAAGCGGAAAATTTTATCTGAAGCCTCACCGTTCAAATGTTTATTCAACCATCCATCATATTACAAAATAGTTCTTTGAATAATGCAAATTCATAAATATAATTATTCTAATAAAAATTAATAATATCAACATTTAAACGCATCCATTGAGCTTTTATCGAAGTTATTAATAAATAGTGTGAAATTCAATCGCATAAAAATAATTATAAAAACTTTGAACCAATTAAAAGTTTCCATAGTTTTGTACTCGGAAACTTCTAATGTTTCAGTAGTTTATTTTGTGAATATTTAATAAAATAGACGTAAACCTACCCCTCAATTTTTTAAAAATTTGAAATGGAAATCAAAGAAAGAATAATCGCTAAAGCACGTGAACAGTTTTTCCGTTATGGCGTAAAGTCGGTAACGATGGATGACATTGCAGGGGAATTAGGCATCTCGAAAAAGACCATTTATCAACATTTTGAAGATAAAGATGCCATCGTTCATCAGTTGATGATGGCTGAAATGGCTAATGATATGTGCGAATGGAATGCTTTGGACAGAAGTTCCAATAATGTGATTGAAAAGATAGTGAAATCAATGGATATTATTAGAAAAGCGTTTGCGGAGATTAATCCTTCTGCCTTTTTTGACATTAAAAAATATCATCCTGAAACATGGAAACTTTTTCAAGAACATAAGCAAAACTTTATCATGGAGTCCATCCGCAAAGAACTTTTGCAAGGCATTGAACAAGGTTTTTTTAGGGTCGATATAAAGGTAGAAATTTTGGTAAGAATGAGGCTTGAACAAATTGAAATTGGTTTTGACCCTCATTTATTTCCCCCTAACAAATTTTCTCTAATTGAAGTGGAATTGACCATGTTAGACCATTATATCAGGGGAATTTTAACCTCAAAAGGCTTGGAAGTTTATCAAGAATTTATGCATAATGCGTTGGATAGTAAGAACTAAACCAAAAACACAAATCACGTAAAACAAATAATTATATGAAAACAAAAATACGGAGTAAATGGCTGATTGTAAGCCTCTTGCTTGTCTCAAATCTTTCATTTTCTCAGCAAAACTTCTCCCTTAAAGAGGCGGTTAATTATGCCGTTAAAAATCATGTCATTATTAGAAATGCACAACTTGATATTCTGAATGCTGAGGCAAGAGTAAACGAAATTAAGGGCATTGGCTTGCCACAAATCAACGGTAATTTTGGATATACCAACAACATTATTATTCAAAAAATCTTCATTCCTGCTAAAACTTTTGACCCAACTGCACCAGAAGGTACTGTCATTGCGGCTGAATTTGGGGTAAGAAATGCGGGTCAAGCGGGCATTGGTTTGAGTCAAATTTTGTTTGACGGTTCCTATTTATTGGGTTTAAAAGCGGCTGATGTTTACAAGGAACTATCCAAAAAAGCATTAATTCAAACCAAACAACAATCGGCTGAAAACGTTATGAAAGCTTATTATTCAATATTGGTGAACGAAGAACGTTTGAAGTTATTAAGTTTAAATATTGGACGTTTAGATTCTCTTTTACGTGATACAAAGGCAATGAATGTGCAAGGTTTTGTGGAAAAAATTGATGTGCAACGCCTTGAAGTTCAACGTAGTAACCTCAATATTGAAACCCAAAACGTAGAGCGTTTGCAAGAGTTGAGTTATTATTTACTGAAATTTCAGATGGGTAAAAGAACAACGGACATTGTGGTTTTGACTGATAAATTGTTGGATATAAATGTGAATGAATTATTACCCGAAAATGAAGTTGATTTGAAATACACCAACCGCACTGAATATTCTATTTTACAAACCCAAGACCGTTTAGCACAATTGGATTTGAGGAATCAGAAATCTGCCAGTTTGCCCAGAGTTATTTTGACGAGTAATTTCAATTATTCAGCGGGTCGTCCACAATTTTTTGATTTATTCTCGCAACCGTGGTTTAATGCTGCGTCGGCTGGACTTATTGTTCAAATCCCAATTTTTGATGGGTTTCAACGGAAGAACAAGGTTATTCAATCTCAGAATAACTTGCAGAAAATCAAAAACGGCTACGAACTTTTGGAAAATTCAATTGATTTGCAAGTAAAACAAGGACAGATTACTTTGAAAAATGCTTACGAAACCTTGCAGGAACAAAAAGCGAATATGGATTTGGCTCAAGAAATTGTGAGGGTTTCTAAGATAAAATATAAAGAAGGGGTTGGGTCAAATTTGGAGGTTGTAACGGCTGAAATTTCGCTCAAAGAGTCTCAAACTAACTATTTCACTACTTTTTATAATGCCTTAATTGCCAAAGTTGATTTGGACAAGGCGTTGGGGAAATTGTATGTGGAATAAGATAAAATAGTTTTCAATGTGCAATCAGGCAGCGTTCCGTATTCAATGCTCAATTTTCAAATAAAATTTAAAAATACTTTAACAAATTCAGATGAAAACAAATACATACATATTATTAATCTCAATTTTTGTTTTATCCGCTTGCAGTAAGCCCGATACAAAAACGGAATTAGCCGATTTAAAATCTCAGCAAAAAGAGATTGAAACTAAAATCAAAACCCTTGAAAAAGAGTTAGGGGCTGGTAAAAAAGTGGAGGCAACGCCAATAAACGTCACCGTTAGTACTGTTGCACCTCAAAATTTCAAGCATTTTGTGGAAGCACAAGGTGTTGTGACTTCCAAAAACATCGTAATGGTGACGCCACAAATGGGTGGAGCAATCACGGGATTATTTTTGACGGAAGGTCAGATGATTAAAAAAGGACAATTGGTTGCCACCATTGATAATTCGGTGATGAAAGAATCATTAACGGAAATTAAAACACAATTGGATTTAGTGACAACGCTTTTCAACAAACAGAAGACGCTTTGGGATCAACAAATTGGCACGGAGGTTCAGTATTTACAAGCAAAAGCTAATAAAGAATCGTTGGAAAAACGTATCGGAACGATGAACACACAAATGGGAATGAGCAAAGTTTACGCTCCAATCTCAGGTACGGTTGAAAAAATAATGCAAAAGTCGGGTGAAATGGGAATGCCAGGTGTTCCAATGGCTCAAATTGTAAATGTTAGCGACTTGAAAATTGTGGCAAAAGTTGGTGATACTTATGTTGGTTCGGTGAAAAAAGGCGATGCGATAACGGTTAAATTTCCAGACATTAATAAAGAATTTACGACAAGAATTTCATTGGTAAATGCCTTGATTGACCCCGCTTCAAGAACTTTTGGCATTGAGGCAAACATTCCAAATTTAGGAGGTTCATTGAAACCAAATCAAGTAGCAATTATTAATATTAATGATTTATCGAAAGGTAACTCATTGGTAGTCAGCCAAAACGTAGTTCAAAAAACCGAAGCGGGCGACCTTGTGTATGTAGCCATTGTGGAAAACGGAAAGAAGATTGCAAAATCAAGAACGGTGAAAACTGGTATTTCTTACGATGGGAAAATTGAAATATTAGAAGGTTTAACGGCTGGTGAAATGGTGATTACGCAAGGGTATCAGGATTTGGTTGATGGAACGTTGATAAATTATTAAAATTCGATGTTTGTTTGATGTTTGTTTATTCAGACATAAACTTCTGAAATATCATCCAATTGAATAAACATGACAGTCAACTAACATCAAATACCGAAATACAAACATCGAAAAAATGAAAGACCTCGAAAACAACGAAGCACTGACCAACGAAAAGCATGGTTCGGGTGCGATTTATAACATGATTGGTTGGTTGGGAACTAATCAAAAAACGGTGTATTTGTTTACATTCGTTCTCACGATTGTAGGTATCGTGATTTACAATCTCTTGCCCCGTGAGCAATTTCCTGACATCAAAGTTCCGCAAATTATTGTGCAAACGATTTATGCAGGAACAACCCCAGCGGATATTGAAAACACCATCACAAAGCCCATCGAAAAGCAAATAAAAACAATTTCGGGTGTGAAAAGGGTAAAGTCAAATTCGCTCCAAGATTTTTCTATTATTATCGTAGAATTCAATCCTGATGTGAAAGTGAATGATGCCCTTCGGATGGTGAAAGATAAAGTGGACATTGTGCAATTACCGAAAGATTTAACGAAAAAGCCTGTGGTTCAGGATGTTAACTTCTCGGAATTTCCAATTATGAACATCAATTTGGCGGGAAATTATCCGTTAAAAAAACTAAAAGATTTTGCCGAAATCCTCCAAGATGACATTGAAGGTTTACCCCAAATTACTCGTGTGGACATTGTGGGAGCATTAACACGTGAAATTCAGATTAATCTTGATCTTTACAAATCACAGTCGGCGGGACTTTCATTTTTTGATATTCAGTCTGCCATTCAAGGCGAAAACGTCAATATTTCGGGCGGTGAGTTGAATGTTGATGGCGTGAGAAGGACACTTCGAGTAAAGGGGGAATTCAAATCAATGGCTCAAATTGAGGATATTCGTTTACGTTCATCTACGGGTGCGATGGTGCGTTTAGGTGATGTTGCCGAGGTGCTTGACAGTAGCGAAGAACAACAAGATTTTGCCCGTTTGGATAATAAAAAAGTGGTGACTTTGAACGTAATCAAACGGGGTGGTTCAAACTTAATCGAGGCATCAGAAGAGATTCAGAAGATTATTAAAAAAGCAAAGGAAAGCACTTTGCCAGAAGGATTGAACGTAAAAATCACCGCAGATTCATCGGAAAGAACCAAAACAGAAATTGAAGATTTGGTAAATACCGTGATTTTGGGTTTCATTTTCGTGGTATTAGTTTTGATGTTTTTTATGGGTGTAAGAGATGCGATTTTCGTGGGATTATCAGTTCCTCTGTCGGCTCTTTTGGCATTTATTCCGCTATACTTCTTAGGATTTACCTTGAATACCATCGTACTTTTCGCCTTCCTGTTGGGACTCGGAATTGTGGTAGATGATGCTATCGTGGTAATTGAAAACTCTCACCGTATCTTTAATAAATACCGACATATTTCCATCATAGAAGCCGTTAAATTAGCTGCATCAGAGGTTTTTGTACCTGTTTTATCGGGAACAATTACAACTATTATGCCCTTCGTACCGCTTTTATTTTGGCCTGGTATTGTGGGCGAATTTATGAAGTTTTTACCTATCACGTTGATTTGTACCTTGATTGCCTCGTTGATTGTGGCGTATGTGATGAACCCCGTTTTTGCCATGACTTTCATGGAACGTCACGATGAAAATGGAAAGGTGGATACCAGTGTTGCAACTTTGAAAAAACCCATGATTATCTTGGGAATATGTGCTTTGTTGGGTTATTTTATAAATGTAGGATTGGGTAATTTCTTTGTATTAATTGCCTTTCTTTATGCTTTCAATCACTTCATTCTTACGCCAAAAATCATTGTTCCGTTCCAAGAAAAAACATTACCCGCTTTCAAGAGAAATTATGAAAAATTGATTTCTTGGTTAATTACGGGTTATCGTCCCGTTTGGACGGTGATTTCGATGTTTGTGCTGTTTGGTGTAACAATTTTCCTTTTGGGCGTAGTGAAACCCGACGTAATTTTCTTCCCAAGTGGCGAACCTGATTTTATATACGTTTACAATAATTTACCCATCGGAACGGATGCCAAAGTAACGGATTCAGTTTCAAAAGTGTTGGAAAAGAAAGTTTTTGACATTATTAAACGTGAAAAAGCTGAAGGAGCCATTAATTCTGTGATTTCAAATGTGGGTAAAAATGCGGGCGACCCATTCAATCCTGATAGAGCTCCAACGCCGCAAAAATCCAAAATCACCATTGCTTTCGTAAGTGGGATTAATCGTGGAGATATTTCGTCAGAAAAATTATTGGGTATTTTCCGTAAGGAAATCAAGGCATTACCGATTCCAGGGGCAGAAATTTCGGTGGATAGAGAAAACAACGGACCGCCAACGGGAGCTCCAATTTCTATTGAAATTGCGGGAGATGATTTTCAAGTTTTGACGAAATTAGAAAAGCAAATGCGGGCGGCAATTGATAAATCGGGAATCAAAGGAATTGAAAAATTAAAGTCAGATTTGATTACCAATAAACCTGAAATTATCATTGATGTGGACAAAGCGAAGGCTCAACGAGAGGGAATATCATCGGCACAAATAGCTATGGAAGTACGTACAGCCCTTTTTGGTTCTGAAATTGCCAAATATCGTGATGATAAAGATGAATATCCGATTCAACTAAGAATCAAAGCCGAAGACCGCAATCAAATTGAGAAACTATTAGGCATGAAAGTCGTTTATCGTGATATGGTGATGGGCGGAATGTTGCGTGAAGTTCCCTTGAATTCGATTGCAAATATATCTTATTCAACTTCTTTTAGCCAGATTAACCGTAAAAATCAAGAACGTGTCGTAACTTTGAGTTCAAATGTATCGCAAGGATACACAGCTAACGAAATTGTCCCACAGATTCAAGAGTTGGTTGATGAATTAGACGTTCCAAATGGCTACGTTATTCGGATGGGGGGTGAGCAAGAGGAGCAGAAAGAAACAGGAAACTTCCTTTTCGGGGCTTTAATAGCCGCAATTATGTTGATTTTCATGGTTTTGGCAACGCAATTCAACTCAATTTCGAAACCGCTTATTATATTTGTAACGATTCTGTTATCGTTTATCGGCGTATTTTTGGGTTTTATGGCATTTGGCAAGAGTTTTTCAGTCATCATGTCAGGCGTAGGAATAATTGCTTTAGCTGGGATTGTGGTAAAAAATGGTATTCTTTTAATAGAATTCACCGATGAACTAATCGGACGTGGCTATCCCTTGAAAAAAGCCATTATTCAGGCAGGAAGTACCCGTTTAACGCCCGTAATTTTAACGGCAGCGGCAGCGGTTTTAGGACTTGTTCCTCTGGGAATAGGTTTGAGTATTGACTTTGTAAGATTGTTCACGGAATTGAATCCGCACATTCACACAGGGTCAGACAGTGCAGCGTTCTGGAACATTTTAGCGTGGACAATCATCTACGGTTTAACGTTCTCGACCATTTTGACACTCGTAATCGTGCCGTGTATGTATTACATCAACGAGCGAATTCGTGACAAATGGTTCAGAAAGAATAAGACAGCAAAGATTGAGGAGCGGGAGCTGATTGAAAATTGATATACTTAAATCAAGTATATATAGTGGTTAGGTAGTACACAAATGCTCGCTGGTTTCAGTGGGCATTTTTTTTGTTGCTACTTTCAATTAAACAAAAACTTATCCTGCAAAATCGTAAATGGGTATTTCCTAACAAAGTAAAGGTTTTATTGGGATATTTATTTTTTAAAATGCTTATTTGTGTGAATTATTAAAAACACATTTAACTTGATTTTTTTGAGAACAGAGATAGATATATTAGAAAACGAAATTATAGAGCAATATCCCGATATTTTGCCCAAATTATTGCTCGACCATACCACCCAAAAAAACATTATTTGGGCTACTAACAACTACGAAGAATTCGGGGAGAAGTATCTGTCAAATGCCGAAATTCTGCCCGAACTCATCACGCAAGATAAGGGTAATATCATCATGCCGAGGGTTCATAAAGACAAGATTTTACAACAATCACGGTCTAAGGAAATGGCTGAGGTCTTTACGCCTTCTTGGATTTGTAATGCTCAAAATAACTTGATTGATAACGCTTGGTTTGAAAGTGACGATGTTTTTAATACAGAAATCACCTTAGAAAATGGCTCAAAATCGTGGAAAGTTAATCAGGGAAAAATCATATTCCCCGATAAAAAAACTTGGAAAGACTATATCCGTGATACTCGCTTAGAAATGGCTTGTGGCGAAGCACCGTACATCACAAGTAGGTATGACACCACCACGGGAGATTTTATTTCTGTTCAAAATCGTATTGGAATTTTGGATAGAAAACTACGGATTATCAATGAAAATGTGAACACCACGGGCGAATGGCTAACTGCCGCCCAAACGGCTTACAAAAACACTTATGCTTTCGAATGGCAGGGCGATAGTTTGTTGCTCGCCCGTGAAGCCATGCTTGCCACTTTTATAGAAAACTATAACTACAAGTTTGACAAAGAACCCTTATTGAAATCCTTAGAATATATTGCTTATATCATTTCTTGGAACGTATGGCAAATGGACGGACTCAAAGGTGTGATACCCAACTCGTGTAAAAGCAGTGAAATAGGAATTCAAACCGATATGTTTACTGAATTAAAGACAAAAAACTGCGACGGATGTGAAAAAAACCTTATTTACAAGCACAACGGCACGTATTGTTATATTAAAGATTGGGCAAATAAAGATTCAGAAACTGGCAAAACAGGCAGAAAAATCAAGTTTATAGACTTATTAAAAAACAACCGAAAATGATAAAATTTACATCACTAAAATTAAAGCTAATTTACATCTTCCGCATCAATGATGAGGCACACCAAGGATGTTTGAAAATTGGCGAAACCACGTCTGACAATGAAGATATTTTTGGGCTTAATCCCAATAGCAAACCACTCAATGATGCCGCCAAAAAACGGATTAATCAATATACCCAAACTGCTGGTATTGCCTACGATTTGTTGTACACCGAAGTAACAATTTTTACCAAAAAAAGCATTCTCACGGGTTTCACCGATTCAGAGGTGCATAGCGTACTGATTCGGTCGGGTATTAAAAAGAAAACATTTTACATTGATAAAAAAGCCAATGAGTGGTTTGTAACTGACCTCGAAACCGCCAAAAAAGCCATTGCTGCCGTTAAACAGGGAAAAGACTCCTTACACGCCAGTGATATTTCAGACGACAAAAGCCCCGTTGTCTTCCGACCTGAACAACAAGATGCCATTGAAAAAACCAAAAAGCAATTCAAAAAAAGTAACGAAATGCTTTGGTTCGCTAAAATGCGTTTTGGCAAAACACTCTCGGCTCTCCAAGTTGCCAAAGACCATCAATTCAGTAGAACCCTGATTCTAACACACCGACCCGTGGTGAATGATGGTTGGTTCGAAGACTTCAACAAAATTTTTTATGATAGCCCTCAGTATGGTTATGGTTCTTCTAAAAGTACGATAGGAAATCAGTTTGCTACCTTAGAAAAAGCCTATAAAACCAAGCAAACAAAATACGTCTATTTCGCCTCAATGCAAGACCTCCGAGGCTCTGAACGAGTGGGTGGAGATTTTGATAAAAACGATGATATATTCAATACACCTTGGGATTTTATTATCGTGGACGAAGCCCACGAAGGGACACAAACCGAATTGGGCAAAAATGTACTGAAAGCCCTAAAATCCGCAAATACCAAAGTCCTCCACCTTTCGGGTACGCCCTTCAACTTGTTGGATGATTATAAAGAAGATGAAATCTTTACGTGGGACTACGTAATGGAACAAAAGGCAAAAGCCGATTGGAATAAAAACCATTTTGGCGACCCAAACCCCTATGCTGGTCTTCCCAGATTGAATATTTATACCTATGACCTCGGCAAAATCCTGCGTGGTTTTACTGACGAAGTGGTTGCCTTTAATTTTGTTGAGTTTTTTAGGGTTGATAAATACGGGGATTTCTTGCATCAAAAATCCGTACTTTCGTTCTTAAACCTCATCTGTAAATTCGATGCTGAAAGCAATTACCCTTATTCCACAACAGAATACCGTGATAATTTCCGCCATTCGTTGTGGATGGTGCCAGGCGTGAAAGAAGCTAAGGCTCTGAGTAAAATGCTCAAAACGCACTCCGTGTTTGAGCATTTTGACATTGTGAATGTGGCGGGTGAAGGTGATGATGATCAAAAAGAAGAAGAAGCCCTCAAAAAAGTTAAGAAAGCCATCGGTGGCGATAAATCCCATGAAAATTATACTATCACGCTGTCGTGTGGGAGATTGACTACGGGCGTTTCCGTACCTGAGTGGACTGCCGTTTTTATGCTTGCTGGTTCGCCTAATACTTCCGCTTCTACGTATATGCAAACCATTTTTAGGGTGCAAACGCCCGCTACCATCAACGGGAAGGTGAAAGAGGAATGTTTTGTGTTTGATTTTGCCCCTGACCGTACCCTAAAAGTCATTGCCGAAACCGCCAAAATGTCTGCCAAAGCGGGAAAAACCAAGAGCGAAAACCGAGAAATCATGGGCGAATTTCTCAATTTCTGCCCTATTATTGCTTACGATGGTTCTCGCATGACACCCTACGATGTGAAAGGGATGCTTGAACAACTCAAAAAGGTTTACGTGGAACGGGTGGTCAGAAATGGCTTTGAAGACAGCCATCTCTATGACAACGAACAATTGATGAAGTTGGGAAAACTTGAATTAGAAGAATTTGATGGACTCAAAAA
>JAYVRF010000011.1:0-39290 GCA_043756925.1 Arcicella sp.
AGGCAGTTGTTCAACTTGAGCCACGCCCATTGCTGCCAAAATATTTACCAATCTATAATTATATCCTAAATCATCGTGGTAATAATCAAATGAAGATGCTTTTGCTTGAGTGGTCAGATGCTTTGCTTTTTTTGCTAAGGTTTCATCATTTGTCAAAATCATGCCACCACCACCTGTTGTAATTATCTTATTACCGTTGAAACTCAGCGTTGCCATTTCGCCCCAATTACCAGCGTGTTTATGTTGGTAAAGTGAACCCAAAGATTCAGCGGCATCTTCCACCATGGTTAAATTATATTTTTCTGAAAGTAAAATTAATTCATCCATTGCCGCCATATTTCCCAATACATGAACGGGTAAAAGTGCCTTAATTCTTCGTTTTGAGGCTTTTTGATAACAAAAACCATTTTTTATTTCACAATCCAATTTTAGAAAATTTGCCAATAAATGTGTATCTATTTGCCAAGTATCGGGCGTAATATCCATCAAAATTGGGTCGGCTTTCAAGTATTTTATGGCATTGGCGGTTGCTACAAAAGTCAAGTTATTGGTTATCACTAAATCGTTTTGCTCAACGCCCGCCAATAACAAACTGATGTGCAGAGCCGTTGTGCCACTACTAACCGCAACGGCATATTTTGTTTGGGTGTATTCGGCAATTAATCGTTCAAATTTATCTACATAAGAACCCGTTGCCGACACCCAATTCGTATCTAAACAATCTTTTATATAGAGCCATTCGTTGCCAGCAAGGTTTGGAACAGAAAGTGGAATCATTTTTAGAGATTTCTATATTTAGCTGAGAACGAGTCTGGTATCAAACCGCATTGAATCAATTTATGAATTTCAGCAATGCCATCGGGAACATTTTTGGTAATCTTAAAGCCTAATTTCATCTGAATCTTATCACAATTCACTCGATAATCTCGTGGGTCTTCATCTTTACTCACGAAGGTTGCAATCATATTTGGAATCACCTTTTTAATTTCCTTCGTCAGCATTTCTTTGGTGTAATTTTCTTTGGTATCACCCACATTAAAAACCTCATTTTTAACCAAACTTTCATCCGATTTCAATACCAAAGCAACCGCACTTGCTAAGTCATAAACGTGACAATAGGGTCGCCAAAATTTCTCTCCATAAATTTGTAATTCCTTACCTACGCTTACATCACGGGTAAATTCATTAAGGGTTAAATCAAAACGAGTGCGTGGAGAAGCCCCGTAAACCGTTGAAAATCGTAGAATTGTGGAGCAAACCGTAGTGTCAATTTGGGATAATAAATATTTTTCAAAGGCAACTTTCGTTTCAGCATAGTGTGAAATTGGTTTCAAGTCAGCCGATTCATCCAACAAAAGATTTGGGTCAGTCATTTTACCATAATTGCTACAAGTGGAGGTGAAAACGAACCTTTTTACGGCTGAATCTTGAATAATTTTATGAAGCAAAATGGAGGCCTCCACGTTCACTTTGGTTGCTTCTTCTGGAAAAGCCTTACAAGTGGGGTCGCTCACAATTGCTGCTAAATGACAAACCGCATCGACATTTTTTAGTGCTTCCCGAACATCAGATTCTTTACAAATATCTCCTTTGATAAACTCAAATTTGGGGTTCGTATAAAGGTCAATTAAAGCATCTCCGCCAAATTTTAGGATGTCAATTGTCTTGACAAAATAACCTTCGTTGAGTAAAATTCTAACTAATTGAGAGCCAATATAACCCGCTCCACCCGTTACAAGTACAGTTTTTATCATAGCTTTAAGGGTTTAAAATAGTATTAAAAGCCTGTATAATATCATCACAAATCAAATCTGGGTGAAAGTGAGTAACCAATTTCTTTCCTTTCTCTCCCATCATTTTATGTTCAGAAAAATTATTCATCATCATACCCATTTTGTCCACTAATTCATCCTTCTTAGTAGGGTCGAAAGTATAGCCATTTTCACCTTCGTGAACTAAATCAAATGCACTCCCGCAACGATTTGAGACGATAATTGGCATCCCATAAACCAGTGCTTCATTCACCAAAAATCCAAATGGCTCAAAAAGACTTGGTAAAATCGCCACATCCGCAAGGGCATAACGGGCGGGTACTTCATGCCATTCGCAAGAGGGTAGAAACGTAATTCTATCAATATTTTTTGAAGAAACCAGTAATTTTAGAGCCTGTTTTTCAGAGCCATCTCCACTCAAAATTAATCCCCAATTATGCTGATTATCGAATTTTATAGTTGCTTCTTCAAAGGCTTCAATGAGCATCAAGAGGTTTTTAACGGGGGTAAATCTGCCTGCGTAAATAAAATTAAGTGGTGGTAGATTATACTGTTTTTTTTTAGAATCTTTAATTAAAAGGGCTTTTTGATACAATAGAGCCACTTTATCGTTAGCAATACCAATATTTCTGGTACTCAATATTTTTTCTTTTTTAACGCCTAATTTTAGTATGTATTCAGTCGCTTTTGTTCCTAAACATAAATAACCGTCCATGCGGGGAATGATTATTTTTTTGAGATTTTCTTTCCACCAAACTCTTTCTCGGCTCGCTTCGGTGGATTCGCTATCAATAATAATTTTGATGTTTTTGAGTTTTGCGTAAAAAATCACTGCCCAATAGGAAACATCGTAATAACCGTTTAAATAAATTAATTTTGGGTTATGAAAAGCAACCCTATTGAGAAGTGATGTAATTTTATGTCTGGTTAAAATTTTGTTTAACTCATCATCAAACAAAACTTCGTAGGGATATTGATGTTCGCTTAAATCAGCATTTCCCAAAACACTTCGCCCGTTTTCTGTGGTTGCTAAGTGAATTACGCTAAAATCAAAATTACTTTCTGATTGTGTACGTTTGTAAATACGGGAATATATATCACCTTTGTAGTGAGTCCATAAAGTATTGTGGATGGCGATAATTTTCATAGAGTTTAGGGTAATTGCTATTAATACACTAAGAAAGTGATAATTATCTGATAATCCAATAGTTACGACGAAAATTTTGTCTGAAAGTACATTAATTATTAAACAAAAAAATGAATTTCCCCTTTTATATAGCTAAAAGATACTTCTTCTCCCGCAAGAAAACGTCATTTATTTCGCTTATTTCCATTATTTCAATGTTGGGCGTTGGCGTTGGAACGATGGCTCTGGTGGTAGTTCTATCGGTTTTTAATGGCTTAGAAGACTTTCAACGAAGCCTTTACAAAAGTTTTGATGCCGATTTGAAAATTGGTCCGAAAGTTGGGAAAAACTTTAATTGTCCGTCTGTTCTTTTGCAGAAATTGAGTAAAATTGATGGCGTAAAAAACATTAATCAAGTTATTGAAGAAAACGTTTTAGTGCGTTATCGAGATGCTCAAATGGTGGTGAATCTGAAAGGTGTTGATGATAATTTCTTAAAGCAAGAACGACTTAAAAAATCGCTGATTGATGGGAAGTTAAACCTTAAAGAAAACGGTATTTCTCAGGCAATTGTTGGGTCAGGCGTTGCCATAACGTTGGGCATTGATGTGGACGCTTTTTTTACGCCTTTGGAAGTTTGGTTTCCTAAGCATACCAACTCAAAAACAATTGATTTTACGTCTTCTGATGCCTTTAACAAAATGAGTTTAATGCCTTCTGGTGTATTTGCCATTGAACAACAATACGATGATAATTACATTTTTGCCCCGCTAACTTTTGCCCAAAACTTGTTTGAATATAACGATGAACGAACTTCATTGGAAGTGCAAGTAATTGATAATGAAGAAATTGCTAATGTTCAAGAGTCTTTAAAACAAATACTTGGGACATCTTTTATTGTTCAAAATCAGGATGAACAGCACGCCAGTCTTTTACGAGCAATCAAGATTGAAAAACTCTTCGTTTTTCTTACCCTAACATTCATTATTGGTATTGCCAGTTTCAATATTTTCTTTTCTTTGTCAATGTTAGCGATTGAGAAAAAAGAAGATGTTAAAACGCTTTTTGCCATTGGGGCAAATCAAGGAATGATACAAAAAATCTTTATTTCAGAAGGAGCAATTGTGGCGTTTTCTGGGGCAATTGTAGGATTAGTTTTGGGGTATGGTTTGTGTGTTTTACAACAAACTTACGGTTTAATTTCGATGGGAATTGAGGGAGCTTTAATTGATGCCTATCCCGTAAAAATGCAATTTTCAGATTTCTTTTTTACGGCATTAGTGGTGATAATTATAACGATGATTGCTTCCTATTTTCCTGCAAAAAAAGCATCAGTTTCAAGTAATTAATGAAATATTGAGTAAACGGTAAATCTTATCCGTTTGTGAGTCTTTCGAGTGTTCTGACGTAACAATCTTCATAGAAATGGCTTTTCCCATACAATTTTGAGAACATAATTGCTCCCTCATACTCCATAACGGTTTGTTCCGCTAATTTTGAGCTTGTTCGAGCGAGTATGATTTGGCATAAAGATGCGTTAAAGCATCCGTCCAACCTGTAATAATTTCTTGGAGAACTTGTTTGAATTGGGGGTATTGATTGACGGTTTCAAGAATGGTATTTCCCACAATGCATCCGCCTTCAACACTAAAAACAGTTTTTGAAAAACGCTTCAATATTGTCTCCATACGCTCTTTAACGGTCAGCGTTTCATCATAAGCAATTGGGAAAACATGATTAACCAATATCAGATTCACACTTGATAAAACCTCTTTCATCAAGGCTTCCTTTACTGTCAAAATAATGGTAGAAACTGCCTTTCAACAACCCTACGGCATTCGCAAGGTCATTCATCGAAGTATTATGATACCCTCGATGCCGAAAAACTTCTAATGATTTTGAGAGTATTTCCTCTCGGGTTACTTTCTGGATTGGCATTTTATCTCTTTTAGTCAGAGATTTGCCAACTTTTTCAAAAGTTGGCAAATCTCTATTACGTTGTACAAAAATAAACTTTTTTGGCAACTTATGAATTAAAATATTTTGTTAATGAATGTTAAACCTAATCAACCATTCAACTTTCGACTATTTTCTTCTTAAATTCGTTTGAATATAAAACCAAAAATTATCAACAGAATGCTCCCAATGAAAAGTATTATCAGCCTAATTTTCTTATTTTTTATTTCTCAAAATGCTTACTCTCAACATCGTATCGAACTTAAAATCAAAGGTTTACGAGATTCTACGCTTTATTTAGTTCATCATTACGAAGATACTTTTCTTTCACAAGATACTGCCAAAGTAAATGCTTTTGGTGTGGCAATTTTTGAAGGAAAAAAGAAATTACCGCAGGGTTTTTACGTAGTAGCAATGGGTAGAAGTCGGATTTTTGATGTAATTATCAATGACCAAAACTTTTTCATGGAAACTGACACGGCTGATTACACTAATAATTTGAAAATCAATGGTTCGGTTGAAGCAAAATTATTTCAAGATTTTATTAGTCAGGCGAATGCAAAAGCTCAGAAGTTAAAAGGTGCAAGTGATGCTCAGAAACGATTGATTTACAGGGATTTAGAGAAGTTTCAGAAGGATTATGTGAAGGCTCATGAAGGCACTTTTACGGGTAATATCCTCAAAGCGGGAGAAGAAATTGAAGTGCCGCCTTTACCACAAAATGCTACTTTGCAAGATACCATCAACCAATCAAATTACTATTTTAAACATTATTGGGACAATATAAATTTGTCGGATGAGCGAATGTTACGGACACCTTTTTTGGGTAAAAAAATAGATGCCTACCTCAAAAATATCAGCTTTTTTGAACCTGATACCATTATCCAAATTGCTGATGTAATCATTGAAAAAACGCCAAGAAAGTCCGATTTAAGAAAATATATTGTGGGTAAATTTGCTCAAAAATTCATTGCCCCTGAAATTATGGGGCGGGAAGGTGTTTATATTCATGTGGCGGAAAAATACATCATCAAAGACCTTGATTCGGGTTGGGACACGTCTTCCATTCTTCGCAATAAAGAATACGTTACAAAGATGAAACCCGTGCTGCTTGGCAACAAGATTTTGAACATGGATATGACTGACACTTTGGACGTTTATACGCCCCTGTACGGTGTGAAGGCTAATTATACACTCGTAATGATTTATGACCCAGAGTGCCACCACTGTCAGGAAACAACAAAAAAGCTCTTGGAAGAATACCCAAAATTATCAGCAAAAGGCGTGAAAGTTTATTTGGCTTGCGGCACGAGAGATAAGAAAAAATGGTTAAATTTTATTAAAGAATTCAAGGCTCAAAAGTTCATAAATGTCTATGATTCTTATACTATGACTGACTTTTCCAATAATTTCAATACTACGGTTTACCCCAATTTAATTTTCTTGGATAAGGACAAAAAGATTTTAGCAAATAAGAAATTGGATGTTGAACAATATTTGAAAATTATTGCTGTTGAGGAAAGCAAGAAAACTGCAAAGAAGTAAGTAATTGGATAAAATGTCTTTCAATTTTAAGGGCAATGTTCTTTTGAAGGTTGTCACCATTTTTATAAAACAAAAATCATGAAATATTCAAAAATATTCTTACTTTTCGTCTTCATCTCTTTGTCTTTCAAAGGGTTGGGGCAAGAAACTAAACTCACAAAAGGCATCACAATTCTTTCTTATAACCACGTAGGTTTGGCGGTTAAAGATTTGAAAACGAGTGTTGCTTTCTATCGTGAAATCATTGGATTATCGCCTCTGGATGTTCCTGATAACCTTTTGGCGATTAGAAGATGGTTCAAAATTGCCCCAGGTCAGGAGTTACATTTGTTGTTGGGCAGAGAAAATGCGGTGGCAAATAATGATAAAAATTCAGCACATTTTTCTTTGTCAATCCCAACGAATTCGGCGGATGAAATTGAGGCTTATTTAAAGGAGAAGAATGTTGCTTATCACCGTCAGAAACGTTTTGATGGAGCCTTTCAGATTTATGTTACCGACCCCGACGGTTATGTGATTGAGTTGAATGAGCCTAAGAAATTATAGAATTTTAAGTTATTTTAATGCAGATTGTCAGCTCCATTGGGGATTACAGACAATCTGCGTTTTTTTACCCAATATTAAATTATCAAAAAATATCTTCACAAAAAACAAAATTTCCTATATTTACGCAACTACCGCTAAGAAATTTACCAAATTTCAAACTAATCTCTTCGTAGAATGAACCTTTTTAGTCGTAGTGTCTTGTCTGACGAAAATATCATAAACGGAATTAGTAGCGACGGAATTCTCCAAAGAACTACCGAAAATAAACTCTACGAACATTTTTTTTACTTCATTAAAGATGCTACTTTCAAACACAAACTTTCGGAAGATGAATCTGCCAGTTTATATACTGACACCATTTTGGCTTTTATCGAAAACGTCAAAAATAAGCGTTTTGAGGGTAAATCTGCTGTAAAGACTTATCTATATCAAATATTTTCCAATAAATGTGTTGACTTTCTTCGTAAAACTACGACTAACAAAATGAGCGTTCATGAAGCTCAACCAATTCAAGATTGGATTTTATCAATGCCAGACGATGCTAAAAGTGCCTTGCAAAAACTAATTTCAGAACATGAAGTTGAAGTTTTGAAAGAGAAAATAAAATTGTTGGGGGATAAATGTCAGCAAATGTTGATGGCTTGGGGCGAAGGGTTTTCGGATAATAAAATTGCCGAAGAATTGGGTTATCAATCCTCAAATGTAGCAAAAGTAAGTCGTTTGAGATGTATGGACAAGTTGAGGGAAATGTATAAAGTTTGATAAAGTGAAATACCAACCACATAAATAAGTACACAAAATGTTAGAACAAATTGACAAATATCTAAACAACGAACTAAGCCTTCAAGAAAGACAAGTATTTGAAAATCAACTATCTACAGATGAAGCGTTGGCAAAAGAATTGGCGTTTTATGCTAATACACACACAGCATCTAAACAATTAGCAAATGAAAAACGAAAGGAACAATTTGAAGGTTTACGAAAGGAAATCTCAAGTCGTCCAGTTCGTAAAATTAAACCGATGATTTGGCTTTCGGGCTTGGCGGCTTCGGTGATTTTGGCTTTCGGATTTTGGTGGTTTTCGCAAACTGCCACTTCAAATGCAGAATTACTTGCAGATGTATATATTCAAGAGCACTTTGAAAATTTACCTGTGAAAATGGATGGCAATGCAGATAGTTTGCAAATGGGCTTACGTTTGTTTAATGAAAAGAAATTAAATGAAGCCCAAAAGATTTTTGAAGGGATTTTACAAAGAAAAAGTAATGAAAGTGAAGCCACAAAATACGCTGGAATCACTGCTTTGAAATTACAGCAATACAACAAAGCCATTCAATATTTCCAAGCCCTTTCTCAACAGACAAACTTATATTCAAACCCAGGGAAATTTTATGAGGGATTGGCTTTGATGAAACAGAATAAGGCGGATAGAAATAAGGCTAAAAAAATCTTGAACGAGGTGATTCTTAATAACTTAGAGGGAAATGAGGAGGCGAAGCGGATTATTGAGGCGAGTTATTGAAAATAAAAATAAAAAACTGGTTATTAATCAGAGGAACAAATATTCCAACAACTAATAACCAGTTCCCAATAATTAATTTCCAACCCTACGAATTCGCTCTCGCAATCTGTTTCTGCATCATTGCCTCATACTTCGCTGCCTCTGGAACTTTCGCATTCTTCAAGCCTTCCACAATAATTTGCATTTCGTAGAGTGCCGATTGAATATCTCGACTATCACTGTTTCTACGGTCGTTCATGTAATAATTTAAGGCTTTATTATTACGATTCATCATTACATCCGCAATCTTTAAACCGCTTTTTGTATCACCCGCCGCCACGTACAACGAAACGAAATTTGCCGATAATTGGTCGTATGGAATGGTTTTATCTGGCATTTTTGCGTTACAGTAATCCGAAGCCGCTTTCGCTTTTGCCAATTTACCTTCACGAATTAATTGATCAACCAAACGCAAAAAAGCCAAACGAGCCGTTACAATGGGAACTTGTAAATAAAAATCTGAATGGTAATACGTTTTTGGATTATCTAAATCTCTCCAAAACATATTTTTCGTTAAATTATCATACATAATATCCGAGTTCACAATCCCGTCTTTTGCTCCTGGCACTTTGAAAGGCATCAAACGATAGGCATATCCTTCCATCTGCATATATTCTTTCAAATTGAGGTAACTTGCTTGTGGTAAAGTAGTTGCAAAATAAATGGGACGTTTCCAACCCGATGCCGCATTCTGAGCAATCATATCTAATTGCACTAATTCAGGCTTCATTATCCCAGATTTTCCAGCCGACCAAGCCATTTGATCCGTCAAATAGGGTTCTAAATCTTTCGGAATAAATCCTGCCTTTTTCACCGCTTCCACATTAATTGGCAAGAAAAGATTTTCAGTTGGTAACGTATTAATCATTGAACCGTCCTGCAAAGGCACTTTAATTGCCTCGCTGCCGTCCTTAATCAATTTTATGTATTCTTGAAGATTGATGCCATTTTTCACGTTCGGATTCTCATAATACATCACTTGTTCATTCAATCCTTCTCTCAAAAGGTCTTTCGGAAGTGATAAAGGCAAGGCTTGCGATTCATACGTTTTGCGTTTCATTTGGTCAATGTACCAATCCGTCCCTAATAAAGAAAGATTACAAACTCGTACGTCTGTACGGTAACCCTCAACCTCCTGCACATACCACAACGGGAAAGTATCGTTATCGCCCCCAGTAAATAGAATCGCATTTTTCGCACAAGAGTTTAACATATTTTTGGCAAAATCCACTTGCTGATAACGATGATTACGGTCGTGATCGTCCCAGTTTTGTTGAATTAAAATGGCTGGAACTACGGCAGTTACAACCGTTGCGACAGCACCCGTAACCATTGGATTTTTGATAAATTTACCCAATAATTCCGCCAATTGCATCACACCCAAACCAATCCAAAGACCAAAGAAATAGAACGAGCCAACGTAGATGTAATCACGTTCTCGGGGTTCAGAAGGGGGTGAATTTAAGAAAACTACTAAGGCTAAACCCGTTAAAAGGAACATTAACGTAGTAGTCAGGAAGTCTTTTTCAGCTTTACGAACCAATAAAATAAAGCCCATTAAACCCAAAATCAAAGGCAACCAAAAGTAATTATTACGTGCTTTGTTATTGGCTAATAATTCGGGTAATTCTCCCTTACGAGTATAATCAATTACGCCAGCATCTTGCACATCGCTCTCACGTCCGACAAAATTCCAGAGAAAATAACGCATATACATGTGTCCCATCTGGTGGGTGAACATGAAACGGAGATTATCGCCAAAACTTGGTTTTTCGCCCGTTGCCAATCCTAACATTTCTTGGTATAATTGGATGTGCTGAGGCGTGCCACTATACACCCGAGGCAACAACATCTGCCCGTCTTTACCGTAAATTAATTTCTGTTTGTAATCGTAGACTTCGTACTTGCCATCCTTCATTTTATAGACTGGATTGCCCTGTTCTACACTTTCAACGGTTCCTGTATAAATGGGACCGTATAATAATGAACGCTCGCCATACTGTTCACGCTTCAAATATTTTACGTAATTCAAGATATTACTTGGGTCGTTTTCGTTGATTGGCGTATTATAAGTTGAACGAACCAAAGCTAAGGTATAACATAAATATCCAATCAAAACGAATACTAACGAAAGCAAACCGATGTTTAAATTAACCTTTCCTTTCTGGATTGAATAACGAACGCCCCAAACTAACGCACCCACAAAAACGATGAGGAATACTGCAACCCCAACGCCATAAGGCAAACCTAATCCGTTTGTGAATAATAGTTCAAACTGAAAAGCCATTGAAGGAATGCCTGGAATGATTAAAGAGTTAATAATTCCCAAGATTATCAAACCCGCTAAAAGGGCAATAAAACCACCTTTGTAAGTTGGATTGGCATTTTTCTTGAAATAATAAATCAACGCCAACGCTGGAACCGTCACCAAGTTTAATAAGTGAACTCCGATGGATAGTCCAACGATATACGCAATCAAAATTAACCAACGATTTGCCGCTCCTTCGTCTTCAATTAATTCCCATTTGAAAGCCGCCCAAACCACCAAAGCCGTAAAGAAAGACGACATCGCATAAACCTCTGCTTCAACCGCCGAGAACCAAAAGGTATCTGAAAAAGCATACGCTAATGAACCAATGATTCCCGCACCCAAAAGTGTAAGTGATTGACCCATTGAGAGTTCTGCGAATGGTTTGTTGTAAATTTTACGCCCAATCATTACAATTGTCCAGTGCATAAATAGGATGGTGAAAGCACTCGAAAGCACCGACATCATGTTTACCCAATAGGCAACTTGCGTAACATCTGAGCCCGCCAAAAGCGAGAACATTCGTCCCAATAACAAAAATAATGGAGCCCCAGGAGGGTGCGGAACTTGCAGTTTATAAGCACAGGCGATGAACTCACCACAGTCCCAAAAAGAGGCTGTACGCTCAACGGTGGCAGTAAAAACAAATAAGGAGATGGCAAAAACGACCCAACCCGTAAGGTCATTGATTCTTTTAAAGTTATTCATAATGGAAGAAAGTCCCCAACCCCAGCGGGGAGTTTTGATATGCTTTGCCCCCTTGGGGAATGGGGCTTTTTTGTAATGTGGTAATAATATCACCAAAAATACAAAATAGGTTTGGCTTGTGGAGGATAGAGGTGTTAAAAAATGTTAAGGTGAGACTCAAATGGCACGTAAATGCTTTTGGCAACGCAGATTTTCGCAGATTTTTTAATCCATAAATAAACTCTTTTGTAGATGATTATTTTGTAAAATCTGCGAAAATTTGCGTTGCGAAGCATCTGCGTGCCATCCCTCTACGCCATAACCGTATTGGGTAATTCGGCGAAGGAAATATCGAAGTGAGAGGCGTTGTAAATACATTCGCCATTTTGAATGATTAACACTTGGGGCGATTGATGTTCCACGTTGAATGTTGAAGCAATTTCTGCCGAGATAGGTTTAAAACGCAATAAATCCAAATAATAAGGCTTCAGTTCTCCTACTTTTTCTTGATTCCAATTACGCTCTAAACGATTTAAAGCAGTTTTAGAAATTGAACAAGTTGTACTGTGTTTTAGAAGTAAAACAGGCTGATTAAATGATTCTTCCTTGATGGTTTGTAGTTGATTTACATCAGTTAAAGCAATCCAATTCATGATATTTTCTGTATTTAGTTATAAATGTTAGACAATTATTGGGGGTAAAAAGTTTCTTTGATGTGAAGGACGTAACGAACATCAAACATTGAGTGACGAACAACGAAACTCATTTCTTCAAAACAAATTGCGTGGGTTGTTGTTTTGCCAACATTAACAGAATCCCTCCGTAGGTCAATCCTTGTAATAATTTATTGGCTCTATAATCTGAAATATTGACTAATTTTGCGTATTCTTTGGAAGTAATTTTATTATTTTTTCGGAGGTATTTTACTAAGAATTTTACGTTGGGTTGAGCCAATAATTCCTCATCAACTTGATTATCAACTTTATCCAAAATCTTAGTCATTTCTTTGGTAACGGGCGTGGTTTCGTCATTCGCACGGACGTACATAATGTGATTTCCTTGTTCGTCGATGGCTTCGTGCGGTTTTTTTTTACTTTCTGAAACGCTGATTATCAATACTTTACGTTTACCTTCGTGATTATAAGAAGTATATTTTACTTCAATGGGGGGAACAACTAATTCTGAGGCAGCATATTCAATTTTGGTCATTTCCTCAATCTCAGAACAGCCTTTGATTGATTTATCATCCCCGATTCCTACCAATAACGTACCGCCCGAAGTGTTGGAAAAAGCCGCTAAAATTCTTGCAGCTTTATGGGGATTTTCAAACCTACTTTTGAACTCTAAGTGCGTGGACTCTTTCTGTTTTAATAATTTGAATAATTCGTTTTCTGACATTCTTGGATGGTTATTGGTTATCGGTTATTAGTTAATGAGCTAACGTCTAATTTAACATTTTGGTTGTGAATTTCAATTTAATTATAATCAATTGAGTAAATTTACGAAATAAAGATAAATTTATTTCCCTCATCCTAAAACACACCACTCTTTGAAATCTGAAACAAATCCAGTACCCTTAAAAGCCTATTTATTCTTGCTCTTGGGCGTTTTTTGCATTGCATGGTCAGCAATTTTTGTAAAAATAGCTAATGCTCCCGCCTTGACTTCGGGCTTTTACCGTTACTTATTTTGCTTTATGGGATTAGTCCCCATTTGGATTTATAAGAAAATAAAAATCCCAAATCAACGAACACTTTTATGGATAATTTTGGGCGGATTTTTCTTTGTATGTGATATGGGATTATGGAATCTTTCTATCCTAAAAACCTCCGCCTCTGTTTCTACTTTATTGGCAAATAATGCCTCAATTTTCGTGGGTTTAGGGTCATTAATTATATTCAAACAGAAACTGTCAATCGTGTATTGGATTGGGCTTTTTGTGGCAACTATTGGCGTATTTACGGTTACGGGAAGAGACTTTTTTTATAACTCAAATTTGGGGATGGGACACCTCATGGCAATTGGGGCGGCGGTATTTTATGCGGGTTATTTGCTTATCACTCAACAAGTTAGAGAAACTATTGATGTCGTAAATTTCATGGGTTGGTCATTAATTGCTTGTTTATTTTTCTCGTATTTAATTTGTTGGCAACAAGATTTACAGATGCTCAATTTCGATAATCAAACTTGGTATGCTTTCATTGCTTCGGGGATAATTTGTCATTTGGCGGGGTGGTTATGTATCAATTATTCATTAGGATTTTTACCCGCCGCAATAGTCTCACCAACGCTCTTAATTCAACCTGTTTTGACTTCCATTATTTCTTTTTTCTTATTAAACGAAACCCTTAGAAATGAGCAAATTATAGGTGGATTTATTGTGATTTTTGGGGTATATTTGGTGAATAAACGGGGTTAATTTTATTCATTATTATTACGGTAAATTCTACAATAAATCGCATTGTCAAAATGCTAATTGAAAGATAATCACAAAACAAATATAGTTGAAAAAATAAAATAAATATCCGTGAATTTTCAAAACCTCCCCATACAAACCAACGCCCAATATCTCCTCAATGATAGCCGTCAGTTATCATCGCCTCAGCGGTCTATCTTCTTTGCTATCAAGGGTTTACATCACGATGGACACCAATTTTTGGACGACCTTTATCGCAAAGGAATTCGTGAATTTGTGGTTGAATCTGATGCTCTTACGCCTGCCCTCATGCGTGAAATGGGGCGAATGAAAGAGGCAAAAATTTGGCAAGTGGAAGATAGTATTTTGGCGATGCAGGAGGTTGCGAAACGGCATCGTGAGCAATTTGATTTTCCAATAATTGCCGTCACGGGAAGCAATGGCAAAACGGTGGTGAAGGAATGGCTTTCGCAATTGTTAAGTAATCGTTTTAAGGTCGTAAAAAGTCCGAAATCGTATAATTCTCAAATTGGAGTGCCTTTGTCGGTGTGGCAAATGAATGAAACGCATAATTTGGGTATTTTTGAAGTTGGCGTTTCTCGACCAGATGAAATGGCAAATTTAGAGAAAGTTGTCCAACCTCAACTTGGAATTTTTACCAATATTGGTAACGCACACAACGAATTTTTTGATGATAATTTACAGAAAGTTAGAGAAAAAATGTTACTGTTTCAGCACGTAGAACAATTGATTTATTGTGCTGATTATGTGGATATTGATGAGATTATAAGAAATGAGTTTGTGTTGCAAAATGCTGATTGCAAGGTAATTAGTTGGTCAAGGGTTGCTGATTCCAAAATAAAAGTTGATTGGCAAACTGAATATCAAAACACCAAAGTAACCTTCAATTTCCCTAATCAGACCGAGACTTTTGATGTACCTTTTACCGATGAGGCTTCCATCGAAAACGCTATTCACTGCATCGTTTTGCTTTGGTTTTTAAAATATAATCCTGCTGAAATTCAAGCTCGTTTACAAATTCTTCGTCCCGTTTCAATGCGGTTAGAATTGAAGCAAGGAATCGGTAATAATTACTTGATTGATGATACTTACAATAATGATTTAGCGGGACTAACCATTGCCCTAAACTTCTTGACTTCACAGAAGCAACGTACTCATAAAGTGTTGATTTTGAGTGATTTATTAGAAACAGGAATCCCTGAAAGAGAATTATACGGACAAATTGCTCACTTAATTAAACAACGAAATTTGTATCAATTTGTCGGAATTGGGGAAGTAATTACCCGAAACAGAAATCTTTTCAAATTTAAAGATAATAACATCCAATTTTTTAAAAATACGGTTGATTTTTTGGATAGTCAAACCTTAAAAGACTTAAAAGAAAGTGTTGTTTTAGTGAAAGGAGCAAGACGTTTTGGGTTCGAATCTATCGTGAATCGTTTGGTTCAAAAAACGCACGGAACGGTTTTGGAAATCAATTTGGATGCCGTTACGCACAACCTTAATTATTTTCGTGATAAAGTCGGACAACAAACCAAAATCATGGTTATGGTGAAGGCATTTGCGTATGGTTCTGGTAGTACGGAAGTGGCAAATTTACTCCAATTTCATGGTGTTGATTATTTGGCAGTTGCCTATACGGACGAAGGTGTAAGTTTACGGCAAAATGGAATTTATTTGCCAATCATGGTGATGAATCCAACTGAGAATGACTTTGAGCAATTAATAAAATTTTCCCTCGAACCCGAAATTTATTCGCCAAAAATCTTAAAACAATTTTCAGAATACATTGATAATCATAATATTAGCTCAAAAATTCATCTAAAATTAGATACTGGAATGCACCGCTTGGGTTTTGAAAAAGAGCAATTACCACATTTAATTCAAACTATCCAATCCAATCCTAATCTCTGGGTTTCAACCATTTTTAGTCATTTGGTGGCGGCTGATGAAGATAAATTTGATGAATTTACGTTGCAACAAGTGGCAGAATTTACGGATATGGCAAAGCAAATTTCGGATGCCATTGGTTACATACCTTCAAGACATTTAGCCAACTCCGCAGGCATTGCCCGATTCCCCGAGGCTCGTTTGGATATGGTGAGATTGGGCGTAGGTTTATACGGTTTAGCAGCAAAGATCGAAGACCAAGAAAATCTCATGACCGTTGGAACTTTGAAGACGGTTATTTCCCAAATTAAACACGTAAAATCCTCAGAAACAGTGGGTTATGGTCGAAAAGGAAAATTATTAAGAGATACAACAATCGCCACAATTGCCATTGGATATGCAGATGGATATGACCGCAGATTTAGTTGTGGCGTGGGGGAAGTGCTGATTCATGGACATCGTTGCAAAGTGGTGGGAAATGTTTGTATGGATATGACGATGGTGGACATCACAGACATTCCGCACGTGGAGGAAGGGGACGAAGTAATTATTTTCGGTAATGGCTTGACAATGATTGAGTTAGCTAACAAAATTGGCACAATCGCCTACGAAATTCTAACCAGTGTAAGCGAGCGAGTAAAGCGGGTTTTTTATCAACTCTGATTTTAGGTATGAGGTCGTAGGTATTCGTAGGTATAAGGTCTTATGTTAATGTAGGTATAAGGTCTTATGTTAATAGTAATCATTGCATTATACCTACTAACTCATAATTCATATCTACGACCTCATACCTAATTTATCCCCAAAATCTTCTTAATTTTCATCAAAAACACAATCACGCCTACACCAGAAAGTAAGAAATAATACAGCCCAAGCATATACATAAAATCTTCATCAATGAATCCTGCGAGTTTGAAAAGCAAATATGTTAAGGCAATATATCCATAAATTGTCCCCATTAACAAAAAAATATAAGATTGCGTTTTGCGAGCATATAGAAATAATCCAACGCACAAAACCAGTGAAATCAAGGCATAGATAAACCAATTTGGGTGGCTAAACATACCAGTTAAAGCGGCAATTAAAGTTAAATTACTGCCCAATAAAAGATAGGTAAAAGAGAAATGTTTTTTAAGATTTTTATATTCTGAAATTAGTCCTAAACCAGATAAAACTATCCCTAAAACGATGGCAGTAACTAAGAAATTGGGAGTTGAAAAATCGTTCTTTTCTAAAACCGAAAACGGAGCAATGTTTACGCCCACCCACGATGCAAAAGCCGTAATTGCCATTGAAAGTACACCCCGATGGTCAAAGAAATAAGCACTGAAAAAGAATAGAGTTGCTGGAATAAACGTAACTAATCCATATTTTAAGCCAAATAAATCAAATTGAAATTGCAAATAACCTTCCAAAATCAGAAAAGAAGTACAACCTAACAAAAGTACAAAATCAGAGAAATGATGTGGGTTTTTAATTTCTAACCAAGTGAAAGGTTCCCGTTTCCAGAAGGCAAAACCGAAGCAAGCCAAGGTAGTAATTGCAATTAAAGCCACGATAATTTCATGACCGATTGTATCTAAATTTTGGTAAATCAACACCCCTAAACCACCCGTCAGCAAAGTAATTCCCAAGTATAAAAGTGTCCGCAATTCGTAATGAAGCGAAAATGGTTTTGTTTTTTCATGTTCTGAAATAACGTTGCTTTGTTCTGGCAAAATAATGCCTTTTTCTTGAAGATTTTGGAGGAGTGTTTGGGTTTGCATGGTTGGTTTTATACAGAAGAAAACAATTTTAATAGGTGAAGATACAGAAAAAATATATTCATTCAACTATCATCTTTCTGTGGTAAATTTGACAATTCATCAATAATTACAAGCGGAACAAATGCCCCCAGAAAAAATAGAACTTCCACCAAAATATTATTTGACCTATTTTCAGTATCTCATTGATTTTGTCAAGAAGAAATATCAACATATCCTCAACGAAACTGAACAACAATTTCTTGCCGATTTTGAGGCTCTGACGGAGAATGAAAAATGTCTTTTTATTCGTTTTTGTAACCGCACAGGCTCTTTTTTTAGAACCAAAAAATTGAAATATGTCGAAATAGAAAATATCCCAGAATCGCTTAACGGCTTGATTGACAAGGGTTTTATTGAATCCCTTTCCGAAAATCATCTCTCGGAAGCGGTGGAAGTTTTGGATATTTTTAGTAAATCTGAATTGATTGAATTAGCCAAAATGCTCAACCTCGAAACCCGTGGAAAGGCATCTTTGAAGAAGGAAGAAGTGTTGGATTGGCTCTTGGCGGTTGGCAATTGGGAAGACATGATTTACCTTCTAAATTCAGAAGATTACGCCAATATTCACGGACTCCCGCACTCGCTCGTAAAAGTTGTCAAACAAACCGAAGTCCAGATGCTCAAATTCCTTTTCTTTGGTTCTCGGCATGGCGATATGACCGAATTTGTAACCCGTGATTTGGGTTTTCAGTCGTATGAAAAATTTGATGAAGATAAGATGGTGGCATACTTCCAAACTCGTCAGGAAGTGGAGGACAAATTGAAAGTGAGCCTTGCCCGTGAGGATTTTTATTTAATGCAAAAAGCTGATATTGAGATACTTGATATCTATAATTGGTTTATGAATTGGACGGAAACGTACCGAAAAGAATTATCAGAAATCGCTATTTTAACCTATGGGACGTTCTCGTTGCGTGTGGCTTTGTACTTAGAAAAAAAGAAAGCCTTAGACGAAGCCCTCACCATTTTTAGACTTACCGAAGAATCGCCCTCACGGGAGCGACAAGTCAGGATTTTGGATAAACAGAAGAATCGGGAAGAAGCAAAAGCCTTGTGTGAACTCATTTTAGCTGAACCACAAAACGCCACGGAACAGTTTTTTGCGGAAGATTACTTGAATCGGATTGAAGCAATTTTACTGAAAAAGAAGTCTAAAAAAGCAGTAACACAACAATTGCACAACTCAGATTCCATCACAATTGCGGCAACTTGGAAACGACAAGTGGAATTTGGGGTTATTGATTACTACCAAAACCGAGGAATGAAGGCAGAATTCACCGAAAATCACCTTTGGCGAAGTTTGTTCGGGTTGCTATTTTGGGATATTATTTTTGATACCGACTCCTTAGCAATTCATCATCCGTTGCAACGTTCACCTTCGGATTTATTTAAGCCAACTTTCTTTGAAAAACGTAAAGAAAAAATGGAAGAACGCTTGAAAATGTTGGAAGATGAAGATGCTACAATCGTTTATATGAATCGTATTTTCTTTGAGAAATTTGGATTGACAAATCCACTTGTGCAGTGGTACGGGGGACTTTTTCCTTTAATTTTAACTTTATTGGAAAGATTGTCTCCTGAACAAATTACGCTGATAACCTTAGAAATGGCGAAGAATCTACGTCAAAATTTAAGAGGATTTCCCGACCTTTTTATCTGGGCGGACGGGGAATATAGTTTTATAGAAGTAAAATCTCCAACCGATAGTTTATCCAATCAACAGCTTTTTTGGTTACGCTTTTTTGAAAGTGTTAATGTGCGTTCAAAGGTTTTGCGAGTGGAATGGGCAGTTTAAGATTTAGGGACAATTTTAGAATAGTTTTTATGATAAATCTGACCAACGGTATGCCTCAATCAATTTCATTTCGCCTTCTTTTCCTTTCATCGAATTGCCGTGTTCCATGCCCAAAATAAACTCGCCACGATTAGTTGCTTTGGCTTTTTCGTTGATATGTTTGAATAAAAATTTGTAGTTTACCTCGCCCGAAGTTGGTTCATTTCGCCCAGGTTCATCGCCGACTTGAAAATAGGCAATTTCATCCCAAGTTAAATCCATATTATTGGTCATTCGACCTTCATTTCTCTGCATATGCCACATATCGAACAAAATTTTGCAAGCAGGACTGTTAACTGCTTTGCAAATCATGTAGGTTTGATCGGAATGGCGGAGGAATAAATCGGGATTGTCAGAAAGCGGTTCAAGCACCATGGTCAAATTATGCGGTTCAAAAATGGCAGCGGCTTGTCGCAAGGATTCAATTACGTGTGAAGTCTGAATTCCCATCGGTAAATCTCTTTGAAAATTCCCTGGTACTACCGTCATGAGTTTTGCATTACAACGTTTCGCTACTTCTACAGCGGTTTTACAGGCAGTTAAAAATTTATCTCTCCATTCTTTATTGCCCGTTGTGAGCGTACTTTTGGGAGGCCAATTATCAAAACCTACCACAAAAACACCCATTGACATTCCTAATTTTGCCATTGTTTCGCCAATCTTAGACTGCAATTCGGGCGATTTTCCCATCATGCCGTTGTCCTCTAAGGCTCTAAAACCCATTTCGTGCATGAATTTCAATTGGTCAATTTCGTCCTTCCCAGCGGAATTCTCAAACATTCCAAAATGAGGAGCGTATTTGAGTTTGAAGGGAGTTTGTGGGGCAGTAATCCTCTGATTTTGAGAGCCTTTGACAAATGAAGGCAAGGAAACTAATCCCGCACTGGCAATCAGATTTTTGGTAAAATCTCTTCTTTCCATGATTATTTTTGAAAATGATTATGGACAAATATAAACAAATACATAACAATTCTTGTAGGGAGTTGTATCTATCAATTAGATATTCCACCAAACCGTATCAGGATAAACCCTATCCAACACCACAGGCTCACCAATCATGGGCGTAGTCATTTTTAAATTCTTATCATCAACGTGTTTTTTCAAGTCAGTTATTGGCTCGTTCCAATCGTGTAAAGCCAAAGCAAATTTCCCCCAATGCACTGGCATGAAAGCCTTTACGTTTAAGTCCTGGGCAACTTGTGCGGTTTCTTCGGGTAGCGTATGGATATAATGCCAAGCTAAATTATACTGCCCATTTTCCAATAAAGCAAAATCAAAAGGTCCGAATGTTGAACCAATCATTTTGAAGTGGGTATCATAGCCTGAATCACCACCCAAGAAAATTTTATAGCCGTGAATATTTAACACAAAAGAAACCCACAACGACTTCGCACGGGTGAAACTTCGCCCCGAAAAATGCCTTGCGGGAGTAGCCGTAAGGGAAATATCAGACGAAATTTGATGCGATTCCATCCAATCAAATTCAATGATATTCTCGGGTTTTACGCCCCAAAGTTCCAAATGTTCACCCACACCCAAAGCGGCATAAAACTTCTTTACTTTTGGAATTAATTTTGTAATGGTCTGATAGTCAAGGTGGTCGTAATGATCGTGCGAAAGAATGAGCATATCAATTTCTGGCATATCGTCAACTCCGTAGGTATTTGTACCCTCAAAGGCATTTACCATGAACGACACGGGCGAGGCATTGCCACTGAAAACGGGATCAACCAAAATGTTAATGTCTTTTGACTTGATAAAATACGAAGAATGTCCAAACCAAACAATGGTTGGTGTTTCGGCAGAAAGGTTTTTCAAATCTGTTTTCACCGAAGGAATAATTGTCTGAGGTTGGACGTTTTTTGATTTAAAAATAAATTTTTTTAACATCTCAATCGTTGAGGCATCTTTGGTAGTAACGGTTGTTGGGGAAAGATTCTGAAAAATACCATCTCGATAATTGGGCGATTTTAAGATGCGAACCAACCGATTATTAGTAGGACTATGTCCAAAAATTTTTTGCCTTAAAAATAAATACGAACCGCCACCAAGTGCAACGGTTGAGGTCAAGAGGAGTTGTAACATGGTTCTGCGTTTCATTCAAACAGTTTTTTCTTTATAAACTGATTTGCTCGCTTATTTTGTTCCGCTTTTCAAATTAATTACCCCAAAATTGGTTTAAAATTTTTCCTTCCTTGGTCGGTAGAACCACTCAGTCCCATGGCACGGTGTTAAACGGGGTCGCCCAGATCTGACAACTTGTGTAAGCAGCTCGTCAAGTTATTTTACTCATAATTATCTAACAATCAAATATTTGTATTGCTTTCGCAAGATGTCAGATCTGGGCGACCCCGTTTAACACCGTGCCATGGGACGGAGTTTTTTTATTAATTAAGAAAAGAAAAACGGGAATTTCGATTTTCAACTAATTAAACTAATTGTTATTAAACAAAAAAACGGATTCCAACCTCAAAAAGAGCCTTGAAATCCGTTTTTATTTACCTCAAAATGCAATACTACTTCTTCCTCAACGATGTAATTTGAACATTACTATTATTAAATAATTTCTCAAAATGCGATACTACTTTTTCTTCAACCCAACCAAATATTCCACCAAATTCACCGCTTCATCCTTCGTCATTCCATCCATCAAACCCGTGGGCATCATCGAGTTAGGTAATTGTTTCATGGATTTTACGTTGGCAGTTTTTAGGTTTTGGACAATCCCACCAGGCATTTTTAAAACCAAATCGGTTTCGGTTTTTGAGGATAAAATGCCGTTCAACACTGAGCCATCTTTCATTTTTAATTCCCATCCTTCATAGCCAAAACCAATTCCTGCATCAGGGTAAAGTATCGCTAAATATTGTCCTTCTTTCGGTAATTTAGAGCCAATTTCTGAGAGTTTTGGACCAAAATCTATGCCTTCACCGTTTACTTGGTGGCATACTGAACAGTTGGCGGCAAAGACTTCTACACCCTTTTTTGCATCGCCATTCATGGCAATTAATTCTGACATAGGCGGTAATTTTATTTTGCTCGAAGTGGAGGTATTTCCCAAATATTTTGCGGCTTCAGTCCTTACATTCTTACGCCAAGCGAAACTTAGACCTTCCACAGCCACGGGAATCAAGTCTTTTTGGATTTTCCCTTCCTTCAAATACGCCAACATTAAATCCTCTCCGCCCATACTTCCACCCAAAAAGCGAGTGGCTTCTTTCCGCAAGGTTGCCGTTTTGGTTTTGTCGAACATCACAGCTTGCAACATATCCAAGGAAGTTTTACCGCCATTGTATCGGATGCCATTCATTAATTTTAGAGCAATATTTTCCTGTTTTGGATTATTAATCGTTTGTTTTATTAGAGCAATTCCTTCGGGTGATTTCAGTAAAATTTCGGAAGCATCTTTAATGAATTTCCCTTCCTTAATCATTGAAAATAACCTTGAATTTTCCTCTGGAATCAAATATTTTTGTTGAATTTCTAAATAGGGTTTTCCTTCTAAACTACGCATTAAATTTTTCAAAGCCGTCTTTGCCATGGGCGAATTTTTCACAAATTCAACGTCCAAGTGACTTAATGCCAATTGATTAATCTGATTTTGTTCGGTAGAGTTACCTTTCAACATTGCCAACAACGTTTCAGATTTTGATTTACCTTTATTAAAATCAAAAGCCCTAAAATAACGCAAACGGTCTTTCAAATCCGTTTTTGAATCAGTCGCTAAACTTGCCAAAAACTTCACGGATTCATCGGTTCTTGCTCGCCACACAATGTCTCTACTTGCCAAAGTTTGCGTTGGGTCGGCTACTTTTTTGAGATAAGCCGCAAAACAAGCATCCCAATTTTCGGAAGCTCCGATTCCCAAAGCCTCCAAATACCAACGGTCTTTTCCGTCATGTTGCATTGCCAATGTTGCCCACAATTCAGCGGCTTCGGGCATTTTATTGCCGTGCAGAGCCACCGCACACTCACGACGAACTTGTGGGTCTGGATTATTTACCAGCGGTTTCAGATAAGAAAGTACATCTAATTTCAACTGACGAGCCGCTCTAATTCCTGCCATTTTAATGTCTGGATTCTTGTCTATTAAGGCTAATTCTGTATATTTTTTACCATCAATTATCTTACTCAAAGCCCAAAATGCTCGTGCTTTCATGCGTGGATTCTCTGAATTAAATAATCTAACTAACTCATCCTCAGAGTCTTTGCCAAATTTCATCAATGCCTCCCAAGCCAAATACCGAGTTGCTAAATTAGGACTTTGCAAAGAAGCAACTGCCCCCGCAGGCGTTGATAAATCCATTACAGGTATTTTGTAGGGCGTATTTTCGGGAGCAATTCTGTAAATCCGTCCACGCACTTGGTCGCCCGCTTGGTGTCCTCCCACGCCTGGATCGTACCAATCTGCCACAATCAACGAACCATCGGGAGCAACACACACATCGGCAGGACGAAACCATTGGTCTTTTTCCTGCTTCATGATGTTCACAACCTCGGCAGAATATCCTGCTCCCGCTTTCTGAACGGGGTAGGAACGCACCACATTATGTCCAGGTTCGCAGTGAATCATTTGCCCTTGAAACGTTTTTGGCAAAAGTGTTCCTTCATAAACAATCATGCCCGTAGGTGAGCCTGAACCTGTTTGTAGTAAATTAGGCATCGTGCCTGGGTCGTTCAAATGCCAGTGACGTTTTGGAATTTCTTCCTCAATATTAGTGCGATTTACATTCCACGAAGCGTGAGAAATTTCGTCTTTATACCCATAGTTTCCGTACTCCATTACGTAGTTAATTCTTGCCCCTTTATTGCCATCGTCATCATTATCCGATTGCCACATCGTGCCGTAGGAATCAACCGCAACTTCATAATTATTTCTAAAATCACTTCCTAAACATTCCACTTCCGAACCATCCATGTTGCAACGAAAAACCATTCCCTCTTGATAATTTTTCTCAGATATTTCCTTACCAAATTGGTCTTTTACCACATTTCCAGCGGCATCCTTCAGGGTTCTTCCTTCGTTTCCAAAGTTAAAATACAGTTTGCCATCAGGTCCAAAAACGAATGCGTGCATTCCGTGATCGTGCTGTTCGCCTTTCATGCCTTGAAAAAGAATTTCTTTTTTATCGGCTTTATCGTCTCCGTCCGTATCGGTCAATTTCCAAACGTAGGGACTTTGCGAAACAATCACTACATTTCCCAAGACTGAAATGCCCAAAGGAGCATTAAGGGATGGGTCTTGATAGAAAACTTTACTCTCATCCGCTTTTCCGTCACCGTCTTTGTCTTCCAAAATCACAATTCTGTCACCCTCTTTTTTAGTTGGATTTCCCGTAATGGCAGGGCGATAATTATAGGCTTCCAACACCCAAACCCGCCCACGAGCATCAACCTCAATATCAGTTGGGTTCATGAGCATAGGCTCAGTAGCGAAGGTTTTTGCCTCCAAACCATCAGCAACTTTTATGCCCATCAAAGCATTTTCGGGGAGTCGTTTTTGGGCTTCTGTCATCACAGAATCAACGTAATGATTAATGAATCGGCTGGTGGGAGTATTTTGATAAGCTGTTGAGAATAAGATAATTCCAAGGAAAGTTGCTGGAATTCCGAAGCGTAAAGTTTTGGATAATTGCATAGTAAAACAGATTAATGATAGTGAAAATCTACAAAGAGGGAAATGACAATTTTATAATCAAATGTTAATAAAATATGCTTACAAAATACAAAAAAATCCCCGACAGATTTATACTTTTCTGTCAGGGAGTGGTCTAAAAGATGGAACGCAGATGCTTCGCAACACGGATTTTCATAGAAAATAATCTATTTCTGTAAGTTTTAAACTTTTCGAGTACTCGTTCTTTATATTGGATTTTAAAAATCCGTGTTGCGAAGCATCCGTGTCATCCGTGTACCATATTTTACTCAAAAATCACCGATTCATTCAATTCAGACCAGTTTTCCATTTGGTTTTTGTAATTCGCCTCCACCACATTTCGCTTGATTTTCATGGTTGGCGTGAGCATATTATTCTCAACCGTCCAACCGCCTTTCACCACGATTGCTTGTTTGATGGCTTCGTAATTTTTGAAACTTGGATTGACTCTTTTCACAGTTGTATCAATACTTTCAATCAAAGCTTGTCGTTCCATATTTCTGCCAATATCCGACAGTACAATCAAGACTATTGGTTGCGGTAAACCCGCCCCAGCCACACAAACTTGTTCAAAAATCGGGTTTACTGAAAGCATATTCTCAATTGGCGAAGGTACAATGTATTCTCCTTTTGCCGATTTGAATATATCTTTTACTCTTCCCGTAATTTTCAAATATCCTTCCGAATCCACTTCGCCCATATCGCCCGTACAGAGCCAACCGTCTTGCAAAAGTCCTTCCGTTAAAATCGGTTCTTTGTAATATCCAACGGTATTCCAAGGAGATTTCATTTGGATTTCACCCGTTTCTGGATGAATTCTGGTTTCTACTTTTGGATATGGTTTTCCAACCGTTCCACTTTTCACAGCACCAGCAGGCATCATTGAATGAGCCCCCACATTTTCTGACATTCCATAAGCCTCTCGAATTGTAATCCCCAATTTTCTAAACCAATCTAATAAACTTGGAGGCATTGGAGCCGCACCCGTCAAAATCACTTTTGCATTAGAAAGTCCCAGACCTTTTTGGATTTTCCCTTTAACTACTGCCTTAATAAATGGAATTTTTAATAATAAATCCAAACGACTTTGGGGCATTTTGGCAAGAATTCCCTGTTGAAACTTCGTCCAAATTCTGGGAATCGCCAAAAAGTGCGTTGGCATAGCTTCTTGAAGGTTTTTTTGAAAACTTTCGAGGGTATCGGCAAAGAAAACCGTGCCACCAGTTGCCATACTTGCCGATTCTACAATGTTGCGTTCTGCAATGTGACAGAGTGGTAAATACGAGAAAAAACGGGCATTTTCAGTATGTAATTGTATCTCGTATTGTGTATATTTAAGAGCCTCCACGGCGGAGGTATTCGTAAGCATTACGCCTTTCGGAACACCCGTTGTGCCAGAGGTGTAAATGATGGTAAAAAGCTCATCGGCTTTTGGTTGAATGTTCTCCTGCAAAGGTTCATGACTGCTGATTATATTGTCCCATTCATCCATTTCATTAGCAGGGCAACCATCATAAAAGCTTGGATAAGCAATACATTTTACGCTCGGAGGAATGCCATCTTTCATCGTTTCCCAAGCATCTAACTTTCCCACAAACAGCACTTTACATTCTGAATGTACTAAAACTTGGTTAATTTGGTTGGCAACTAAAGTGGGATAAAATGGAACAGAAATATGCCCTGCCATCATAATTGCCAAATCAGAAATTATCCAATGAGCACAATTTTTTGAGACAATCCCAATGTGACTTTGCAGAGGAAAATTCATCGCCTTCAAAGCCGATGCCATCTTACGGGCTTGAATACCTGTTTCTCTGAATGAATATTGCTTGTTTCCGTCACTAAAAGGCTGACTGAGATAGATATTTTCGGGGGTGGTATTTTCCCAATGAAAGAAGTTTTCGACGGGCGTTTTGAAGACATTAATCATGGTTACGGGTTGATTATCAGATTATAAAATGACTTGTGGAATTAATTTTGTCTTAACAAAAATAAATCATCATAAGTTATCAAATTTTCCGTATTATCGTTATATTTGTTATGAAAAAAGTACAATAATTCTGTATTATTTTCGTCCTAACCAATAAAACACACACAATCATGAAGTTACAGGCTGTTCTTCGTGTCCTCTTGATAAGCACTTTGGTGTTAACAATTGGATACATTTTCTTCCAAAGTTTCGATTCGTTTGCGTCACACGCTTTCAAGCAACCTTAGATTTTGTTTTAAACTCACTCAAACGCTGGTAAGAAATTACTGGCGTTTTTCTTGCCTCGAATAATAGCACACGGATCTAATGTTTCTTCAAAATTAAAGCATTCAAATCACAAATTCCACCTCTTTAAAATCAAAATAAATAACATTTCTATCGGTTTCAATTCCTAATTTTCCTGTCTTATCAATTCCTATGATTTTCCCTAAAAATTGCTGCCTATTCCTTCTAAAATAATGATATTCTTCAAATCTGAATAAATTAGATAAGTATTTGATTTTCAGTGATTCGTAATCATTATTTTTAATTTTTAAGTAATTAATTTCAATATTTTCTAAGAGTTTTTTTAGCAATTCCGAGAGGTCATATTTTAAGGGATTTTGGGTAACATTTCGGAGTGAAGTTGCTCTTTCGTTACTAAATTTTGTTTGATTAATGTTTAGTCCAATCCCAATAATTGAATGCCCGATTTGATAACCTTGCAAGGAATTTTCTATCAAAATTCCACCCATTTTTTTATCACTAAAATAAATATCATTCGACCATTTTACTTTCAAATTTTCATCAATAAATTCACTCAAAAAATCAAAAACACCCATTGAAATTGCCACATTTAGTTGAAATTGGTCGCTTGCTTTCAAGAAATTAGGTTTCAGAATGAGTGAGAAAGTGAGATTTTCGCCCGAAATTGCCTCCCACGAATTGCCCCGTTGTCCCCGACCTGCCGTTTGATTATCGGTAATTATGACCGTTCCTTCAAAAACCATGTTCTCCGACTGAATCATTTGAACAGCAATATCGTTAGTTGAATGACAGCTTGGCAGATATTTAATTAATTTGCCAGTAAATAATGTATTGGGTTGAATATTGTACAAGGTTATTGTGTAATTTTATAGTCCGAAATTTTTATTGCAATATTAGAAATATCGTGGTTAACATTCAGAAAAGTTTGCAAATTAAATTTTTAAAGCAACATTTTAAAAATTCTTGATTCATAATTAAATAAATGACAGAAGTAAAGACAAAAAGAGAGATTAGTTCAGAAGAACTTAGCCAATTGGTGGTGAAAGGTATGCAGGAAAGAAAGGCATCAAATATTGTGGTGATGGACATGAGAAAAGTGAAAAACGCTTTCACTGATTATTTTGTGGTGGCATCGGGTACATCAGATACACAAGTTGAAGCAATTGCAGAATCAGTTGATAAAGAAGTTTGGGAAGCAACCCGCAACAATCCAAGAAGCACCGAAGGAAAAGCTAATCGTGAATGGATTTTAGTTGATTATTACGATGTGATTGTTCACGTTTTCAAAAAAGACCGTCGTGAATTTTACAAATTAGAAGAATTGTGGGGAGATGCAGAATTTACTTACATAGAAGAAGAATAGTTGGTGATTGGCTAATAGTTATTGAAAACTGGTTATTTGTTATAAAACAAACTCTCATTATGATTAATCAATACTTTTTGAATTGAAAGTATTTCCCCAATTACTAATTATAAATAACCAGTAATTAATTACCATAAATACCACTCAAAATCATACCTTGCCATTCTTCACGAAAAAGAATAGTAGGAAACAAAATTATTAATCATTGCGTTTTGATAAAACAGATTTGAGGCAATCTGAAAGTAATTTGAAAGTGAGTTAATTTGAAAGTTTAGGAAATCTGTTAATTTGAGAAAATAAAATTTTCAAGCCTGTAATTTTCAAACTTAAAAACTTACAAATTTTCAAATTAAACAAACCTAACACCTCAAAATTACTTAAAAAAAAATGGCAGAAAATAATAGTGAAGATAAAAAACCACAGGTTTTTCCGAAACGTCGTTCGACTACCCCTGGTAATGGTTTTCAAGGTTGGTTAGTGATAGGATTAGTTATTGCTTTGATTAGTATTTACTTTTTGAGTAAAACTCATGTCCTTCCAAAAATTGACCAAGCGAAGTACGAACAAATGGTTTTGAATAAGGAAATTTCTAAATTAGCGATTTTGAAAGGAAAAGAAGTCGTGGAAATTACGCTCAAAAAAGAGTTTTTAGGAAATTACAAATCTGAATTAAGTGAACAACCAAATGCAGTGGTAAATCAGAGTGCAGGTCCTCATTTCGAAAAAGAAATTATTTCTTCGGATGATTTTGTGAGAGAACTAAATGAATTACAGAAAGAAATTCCACGTCCAGACCGTGTTACGCCAACTGCAGAAGAACGATATGGAATTTTAGAATTCTTGATGGGACCAGGATTTTTCATCCTTTTCTTTGTAGCAATTTATTTTATGTTCTTCCGTATGGGGGGTGCAGGTGGACCTGGTGGGCAAATCTTCAACATTGGTCGTTCAAAAGCAACTTTGTTTGATGGTGATGCAAAAGTAAAAACTACTTTCAAAGATGTTGCTGGACTTGACGAAGCGAAAGAAGAGATTGAAGAAATTGTTGAATTTCTAAAGCAACCAAAGAAATTTACGGATTTAGGCGGTAAAATTCCGAAAGGAGCTTTATTAGTAGGACCTCCCGGAACAGGTAAAACCCTTTTGGCAAGAGCCGTTGCGGGTGAGGCGGGCGTTCCCTTCTTCTCATTATCAGGTTCAGATTTTGTGGAAATGTTCGTAGGTGTGGGGGCAGCTCGTGTGCGTGACTTGTTTAAGCAAGCGAAAGAGAAAGCACCTTGTATTATTTTTATTGATGAAATTGATGCAGTGGGTCGTTCTCGTGGACGTGGTGCAATGCCAGGTTCAAACGATGAGCGTGAGAATACGTTAAACTCGTTGTTAGTTGAAATGGATGGTTTCGGAACGGATTCTGGAATTATTATTATGGCAGCAACTAACCGTCCCGATGTTTTAGACCCAGCTTTATTGCGTCCAGGACGTTTTGATAGAACAATCTCGGTTGATAAGCCAGATATTATTGGTCGTGAAGCAATTTTCAAAGTACATTTGAAACCGTTGAAATTAGCGGCTGATATTGATCCAAAAGAATTAGCGGCTCAAACTCCGGGTTTTGCGGGTGCTGAAATTGCCAACGTTTGTAACGAAGCGGCTTTGATTGCGGCACGTCGTAATAAAACTGCCGTTGATATGAAAGATTTTCAAGAGGCGATGGACAGAGTAATTGGTGGTTTGGAGAAAAAAAACAAGTTGATTTCGCCCGAAGAAAAGAAAATTGTTGCTTATCACGAAGCGGGTCATGCCGTAGCGGGTTGGTTCTTGGAACACGCAAATCCTTTGGTGAAAGTTACAATTGTGCCACGTGGAATTGCTGCTTTGGGTTACGCCCAATATTTACCAAAAGAGCAGTTTTTGTATCGTACTGAACAATTGATTGATGAAATGTGTGTGACTTTGGGTGGTAGAGTTTCTGAGGATATTATTTTCGGAAAAATCTCAACGGGAGCTCAAAATGACTTGGAACGGATTACTAAATTAGCATATAGTATGGTAACGGTTTATGGGATGAATGATAAATTAGGCAATGTTTCCTTTTATGATTCAAAAGGCGGTGATGGATATAGTTTCAATAAACCATATTCTGAACAAACTGCTCGTGAAATTGACGAAGAAGCTCGAAAAATTATTGCTTCTGCGTATGAACGTACAAGGGCTTTATTGAGTGATAAACAAGATAAATTGGAAATTTTGGCTCAGGAATTATTGGTAAAAGAAGTTCTTTTTCAAAGTGATTTAGAGCGTTTGATTGGTCCAAGACCGTTTGAGCAATTGACAACTTACCAAGAATTTACGAGAAACGAAGATAAAAAAGCGGCAGATTTAGAGAAAGCGAATAAAGAGGCGGAAGAGGCTTTGCCAGCGAGTTAATTTTAAGGATAAGATTATAAAAAAGCCCTGTTCAATGATTTGGACGGGGCTTTTTTGTGTCCTTTCGTTTGAGGCGACTCCGTATGAATTTGGATTGCAAAACGTCGTACCGTATCAGATTAATAGATTTGTGGGTTTTATATCGAATTTCAATCCCAAAAATCTATTAATCTCCGAAGTCCAAATCCAGACGGAATCGCTTACACTAAATGCCTTACCCCAAAAACAAAATATTTCGTTTCAAACCCTCAAACTTTGTCCGTTTCAAAGGGGATTTTTTGAATATTTCTTTAAAAACTTCTTCCGTTATTTCTTCCCAATCTTTGTTGGTAAATTTTTCTAAATCAGGGTTTAAATTAAATTGAGACTCATTATGTGGTTTTGAAAAACGATTCCAGGGACAGACATCTTGGCAAATGTCACACCCAAAAGCCCAGTTTTTAAATTGTCCGCTCACGTCAATTGGAATATTTTCTTTTAATTCAATCGTGAAATAACTAATACACTTAGAACCATCAACCACAAAAGGTTCAACGATTGCTTCGGTCGGGCAAGCGTCTATGCAACGAGTGCAAGTTCCGCAATAATCTTTGATTTCATGGTCATAATCAAGTTCTAAATCAATGATTAATTCCGCTATAAAAAAGAAACTCCCTTTCTGTTTATTGATGAGATTTGAATGTTTCCCAACCCATCCTAAACCGCCTTTTTTTGCCCAAACTTTATCCATCACAGGGGCAGAATCTACGAAGGCTCTTCCACCTACTTCGCCGATTTCTTGATGAATAAAACTTAGTAGTTCTTTTAATTTTTCTTTTACAACGTAATGATAATCAGCTCCATAAGCATATTTTGAGATTTTAATATCCTCTTCTCCTTCGGGTAGTTTATGTGCTGGATAATAATTAAAAAGAAGCGAAATTACTGATTTTGCATCGTCCACTAAAAGTCGTGGGTCAAGGCGTTTATCGAAATGGTTTTCCATGTATTGCATCTTACCGTGTTGGTTTGATTTAAGCCAATTCTCTAATCTTGGGGCTTCTTCTTCCAAAAATCCAGCCTTTGAAATACCACAAAAATCAAAGCCTAATTCTTGGGCTTTTTGCTTGATTTGTTGGGAGTATTTTGTTGAATTTTGCATTTAGCGGACTTATAGCTCGCAGATACCGCAGATGCCTTTGGTAACGCAGATTTTTTGAAATATTCTGATGACAAACACATGTGAATAATAACACATAAATTAATGTCTCAATAAGTATTTATCCTCATTTTCTTATAATTAAACCTAATCAAAACATTAAATTTTGAAAAACACTACAAATCTACTAAATTAGAGAAACAAGTAAATTTAAAACCTATGAATTTCAGTTACGATAATTACCAAACCGAAGGATTTTTCGATGAAATGTTTGATGAAAACGGCAATGTTCGTTTGGGATATGAGGCATTTAAAGAACGTACCGAACAACTAAAAGTGGAGGAATTTGTGCGTCGTCACCAAGCCGCTGAACGCTCACTGATGGCAATGGGAATTACCTTCAATGTCTATTCAGAAAATGAAGGTACGGAGCGAATTATGCCCGTTGATATTATCCCGAGAGTCATTGAAGCCGAGGACTGGAAACGAACAGAAAAAGGTTTGATTCAACGGATAACGGCTTTAAATATGTTTTTGGATGATATTTATCACGATCAAAAGATATTAAATGACGGCATAGTTCCCCGTGAATTGATTGAAACTTCCAAAGATTTTCTTCGCCCTTGCATGGGAATCCGTCCACCCAAAGGCATTTATATACATATCACGGGCACGGATTTAATTCGGGGTGATGATGGTAAATTCATGGTTTTGGAGGATAATCTTCGCTGTCCGTCGGGGGTGTCGTATATGCTCGAAAATCGGGAATTATTGAAGAGAACTTTTCCAGAAGTTTTGGGTAAAACTCGGGTGCAATCCATTTCTGATTATCCGAATAAATTGCTTCAAATGTTGCAACATATCTCAGGCAGACCCAATCCAACGGTATGTGTTTTAACGCCTGGAATTTATAATTCTGCTTATTTTGAACATTCTTATTTGGCTCAGCAAATGGGCGTTGAATTGGTGGATGCTCGTGATTTGGTCGTGCATGATGGTTACGTAAAAATGCGAACAACCAAAGGATTTCAAATTGTTGATACCATTTACCGACGAATTGACGATACTTTTCTCGACCCAACGGTTTTTAATCCACGTTCGATGATTGGGATTCCTGGAATTTTTGATGTTTATAAAAAAGGAAGAATTGCCTTTGCCAATGCCCCAGGAACGGGTGTGGCGGACGATAAAGTGATTTATGCCTACGTTCCTAAAATTATAAAATACTATTTGGGCGAAGATGCCATCCTCCCAAATGTGGAAACGTATATCTGCGGGGAAGATGATGATTGTAAGTATGTACTGGAAAATATTGAAAAATTAGTGGTGAAAGAAGCTAATGAGGCGGGTGGTTACGGAATGTTAATTGGTCCAAAATCAACGAAGGCGGAACAGGAGATTTTCAAGGCAAGAATCAAGGCAAATCCACGAAATTATATTGCCCAACCAACTATTTCATTATCCAGAGTTCCGTGTTTGATTGATGACCACGCCGAAGGTCGCCACGTAGATCTACGTCCATATATTCTCTACGGAAATGGCGTTGAAGTAATTCCTGGGGGATTAACTCGGGTAGCTTTGCGGAAAGGATCGTTAGTGGTAAATTCTTCTCAGGGAGGCGGGTCGAAGGATACTTGGGTTTTGTATTGAATTTTACTTTACTATCTAACCACTAATCATTAATTTTGCACCATGCAAGCACAAATTACCGAAATACAACAGCAAATTGCTGATTTTCAGATTGACAATAAAGAACATCTCGAAACCTTCCGTATTGCTTACGTAGGACGTAAGGGCGTTATTGGAGACCTTTTTGATGGATTAAAAAATGTTCCACAAGAAGACCGCCGTGCCGTTGGACAAGCGTTGAACGCCTTGAAAGAATTAGCTCAAAACAAGTTCAATGAGTTCCAAATTTTGATGGAATCGTCTAACGATAAATCCGTGGCAACTGAATTTGATTTGACCCTGCCAAATATTCCCTACGAAAACGGAACAATTCACCCCCTAACTTTGGTGCGTGCCAGAATCATTGAAATCTTTGCAAAAATGGGTTTCAACGTTTCGGATGGTCCAGAGATAGAATCAGATTTTTATAATTTTACGGCACTAAATTTTGCCGAAAATCATCCTGCCCGTGAAATGCAGGACACCTTTTTCATCGAAAAGAAAGGGGGAGAGGTGGCGGAAGATATACTTTTAAGAACCCATACATCAAACGTCCAAATTCGTTTGATGCAGAATCAAAAACCGCCTTTACGTTCAATTATGCCTGGGCGGGTGTATCGTAATGAGGCAATTTCTGCCCGAGCTCATTGTCTTTTTCACCAAGTTGAAGGACTTTATGTGGACAAAAATGTAGGTTTTAAAGACTTGAAAGACACGCTTTATTATTTTGCCAAAGAAATGTTTGGGCAAGATACAAAAGTACGTTATCGTCCTTCGTATTTTCCATTTACTGAACCCTCAGCGGAGATTGATATTACTTGTTTAATCTGTAAAGGAAAGGGCTGTAATGTTTGTAAGTATTCGGGTTGGGTAGAAATTGCGGGTTCGGGCATGGTTGATCCTAATGTGTTGGAACAGTGCGGAATAGACTCACAGGAATACACAGGTTTTGCCTTCGGAATGGGGATTGAACGCATCACAATGTTGAAATATCAAATCAAAGATTTACGATTATTTACGGAAAACGATGTGAGATTCTTACGTCAGTTTGAAGGATTGTAATACGAAATAAATTAGACCACGGATGAACAACGGAGTTGGGATGAGACAGATTTACACAGATACAATAATAGAAAAATCAGTGTAAATCCCAACTCCGTTGCAGGTTTATCCCTGGTCTAATTTAGGTAGCGTATTCTTACCACTCAAACATCAAAACCTGTTCCACGTCAGGATGCAAACTCAATGACACTGGGCATTTGTGAGCCGTATTTTCCAATTTCTTAATTTGTTCATCATTCAGCACAACATTTGCCTTCATTTTCAAGTTTATTTCTAAACGGGCAATTCGTCTTGGCGGCGATTGAGTCATGATTTTTGTGACTTCAACCTCCGAATTCGATAGTTCAATGCCGTCTCTTTGAGCCACAATCGCCATTGTCGTCAAAATACAAGTTCCCGTTGCCGTAGCGAGCAAATCGGTTGGAGAAAAGGCTTCCCCTTTGCCCATATTATCCGTGGGAGCATCCGTAATTAATTGATTTCCAGATTGCAAATGTGTTGAATTGGTTCGTAGGTCGCCCAAATAAGTTGTTTTTACCGTTGGCATGAGTTTAATTTTATGTTGTTAATTAATTTTTGATTCAAAATTTTACTTAAATTTAGGGTAAACGAATTAAAAAGTGTCTTTTAGGAAAAATAATCTCCAAATAGGAGCCAAATACATCGTGAAAAAGCTACTAAATTTATCAATTATTGTTCTTTTTTCAATATTGATTTGCAATACTGTTGAAGCCCAACGTAAAAGCAGTACTGATAACAAAGTTGTTAAAGAAAATGTGGATGAGGAAAATTTCAAGTCCGTATTATCTTTTGGCTTAACAACCAATACGAACTCTGGACTGTTGGGTGGCGTGGCAGTTCGTAAAGAAATTCTTATCAACAACAATGCCCTTCGTCGTCAATTTCATTATTTTAACTTTGAAATCGTCAGCGTGAATCATTACCGTGAATCAACCTCAAATGTAGGTGGAAATGGTAGTGGGTACGTTTATGGTAAACAGAATTATCTTTTTGCCATTCGCCCACAGTATGGTCGTGAAATTAACCTGTTCCGTAAATCATCCGAAGGCGGTGTTAATGTAAACGGAATCATTGCGGGTGGACCAACCATTGGACTATTGAAACCCTATTATGTGCAAGTTTTCTACGGAAGAGGAACTGTACGAGACGAAATTTTTGATTCAAAAAAACACACACCCAACAATATTGCAGGTAGTGGAGGCTTTTTTGAGGGCTTAGGTGAAGCAACCGTTGTGCCAGGAGTCAATTTAAAAGCCGCTTTAAATTTTGAATTAGATGCTTTTCGTCAATCAAATATCAGTTTAGAAATTGGATTTTTAGCGGAGGCTTACACCCAGAAAGTCAATATTATGGCTTTATCAGAAAATAGAAATTTATTTACTTCTGGATATATTACGGTATTTTTTGGAGGGAAGAAATAGGGATTTAGGGCTTACAGAGAAAAAGAGATTTAGCAAACAAAATAAAATAGAAAACGTCAAGAAAATGTAAACCAATTCCATTTTCTTGACGTTTTCTATTTTAATGAGACTTAAATTTGTGGCAAGAATAAAAATGTAGGATAAGGGAGAAAATACTGGTAAATAGGGTTATTCACTAATCCCCAGTTCCCTAATCCCTAATTACTTAAAATGAAATGATAGAATTACCAGTAATAACGCCCACTGCGATTAGACATAATAAAAAACCTGATTGGCTTCGGGTGAAATTGCCCATTGGACAAGAATATGCCCGTGTGAGAAATATTGTTCAAGAAAATAAACTGCATACCATCTGTCAATCAGGCAATTGTCCGAATATGGGTGAATGTTGGGGAGCGGGAACGGCAACGTTTATGATTTTGGGAAATGTTTGTACTCGCTCGTGTTCGTTTTGTGCGGTAGCAACGGGTCGCCCAAATGAATATGATATTGATGAACCTCGCCGTGTAGCGGAAGCAATCAAGTTGATGGGCGTAAAACACGCTGTTCTGACTTCCGTAAATCGGGATGAATTGAAAGATAGAGGAGCAGAAATTTGGTATCAAACTGTTGTGCAAGTAAAAGAATTATCACCTACTACAACCATTGAAACCTTAATTCCAGACACAAAAGGTAATTGGGATGCTCTCATCAGAATGATTGACGGAGGGCAAGAAGTGGTTTCGCATAACATGGAAACCGTTGAGCGTTTATACAGAAGTGTACGCCCACAGGCTCGATACGCAAGAAGTTTAGAACAAACAAAACGAACAAAAGAATACGGGAAACGCACAAAATCGGGTATTATGCTTGGTTTGGGCGAAACCCAAGACGAAGTTTTTAAAGCGATGGACGATTTAATTGAAAATGGTTTAGACGTTTTGACTTTGGGACAGTACCTTCAACCAACCAAAATGCACCACGAAGTTATTGAATGGATTCACCCAGATACTTTTGCCATGTATAAAGAAGAAGGTCTGAAACGTGGGTTAAACTACGTGGAATCGGGGGCTTTGGTGCGGAGTAGTTATCATGCGGAGAAGCATATTTAGGAATAAAAAACTGTTAACTTCCCGAAACAATTCCATTGTGGGTTAAACTTTCGGGAGGTTTTACGACAAATTTTTATTAATTTAGAAATCCCGTAAGATTCCAAACTTACGGGATTTTTATTTGTTATCTTTTGTAAATAAATTATTGTAAAATGCTTTCTGAAAACCAATTATTGAATCAAAATACCTATAATTATATTATCGCAGGTGGAGGCATGGCAGGGCTTTCATTGGCTTTTTACCTAAATCAAAATCCTCATTTTAATGATAAATCAATCCTCATTATTGACCGTGATGAGAAAAATATTAACGACCATACGTGGTGTTTTTGGGAAATAGGTGTTTCGCCATTTGAGAAAATTATCTTTAAACAATGGAAAGGAGTTTGGTTTCACGGAACGGATAATTTTTCGCAATTCCTTGATTTACAGGATTACAGCTATAAAATGATTCGTGCCATTGACTTTTATGAGTATATATTTTCAACGATAAAGCAAAATCTGAACATTACTTTTTTAAAGGCTGACATTTTAGAGGTAACCGAAACCGTGAAGACCGATAAAGGTGATTTCCATGCTTCTGAACTTGTTTTTGATAGTTGTTATCGTTCAAATTATGATAATCCTAAGCATCATAATATGTTACAACATTTTAAAGGTTGGGTAATTGAAACAACTAAACCCGTCTTTAATATAAATGAACCAATACTTTTTGATTTCAGAACGGAGCAAAAAAACGAATTACGCTTTGTGTATGTTTTACCTTATTCTGAAACAAAAGCCTTGATTGAATTTACCATTTTTTCTGATAATCTAATTACGGATGCAGAGTATGAGTTTTATCTTAAAAAATATATTGAAGAAACGCTTACAGTAGGAGAATATAAAATCAAAACGGATGAATATCAAATTTCTGAAACTGAATTTGGAATTATACCGATGTCCGACGAAATTCATGAAGTTTCACCCACGTCAAAAGTTATCAGAATCGGAACTTCGGGCGGGTATGTAAAGGCTTCAACGGGTTATACTTTTCAACGAAGTCAGCGATTTTTGCAAAATTTAGTAACTTCATTACAAGCGAATTCCATAGTTTCTAATGGAATGAAATTGAACCTTTGGAAAGGCTTCTTAGATACCGTTTTATTGAATGTAATGTTAAAAAATAGAACGCCCCAAGATAGAATTTTCACAGGTTTTTTTAAGTATAATAGAGCCTCAAATGTGTTGAGATTTTTGGATGAGGACACTTCATTTTTTGAAGATATTTTATTCATAAATACCGTTCCAAAGCCCCCTTTCATCAAAGCAGCTTGGGATGTTTTTAGAAAAAAAATGTTTTGAAAAATTGAATTATAGTTAAATCAACGCAAAAAAGTATCTATACGTATTGTATTTCAGTATAGATTAAATTTGAAGAAATGCGATTATAATTATTTATTTTATCTAAATATTTAATGTTAATAGACAAATTATCTATTAAAGAGCCATTTAACAAGTCAAATTGTCATTTCAAAATATTCCTTTTAAATTTGTGAATTATTAGATTTTTCATATTTCATAAATTATAAATAATGGCATATCTTTTCACCTCTGAGTCGGTTTCGGAAGGACACCCAGACAAAGTTGCAGACCAAATTTCAGACGCATTGATTGACAATTTCATGGCGTTTGACCCTTCTTCAAAAGTAGCTTGCGAAACGCTGGTAACCACGGGTTTGGTGGTGCTGGCGGGTGAAGT
>JAYVRF010000012.1:0-11861 GCA_043756925.1 Arcicella sp.
ACTGGCGGGTTTGAAACGCCATTGTAAACGAGTATTTATGCTGATGTTATTCGATAAATTATTGTACTGCATTAAGGTACTAAAAAATACACTTCTTGAAAATGATAAATCTATTTTTGGACGTAATAAAATCAACTCGGATGCTCCATAAGATTGCGTGATTTTATTGTAGGAAGCATCAATCGAAATGACTCCATAAGGTTGATAACGATAGAAAAGTGAAGTATTGATTTGCTGAATTGTGCCGCCAAAATAATCTCCTAAACGCCCTTGCAGATTAAGGTAAAACTTGCGTCGAGCGTTTGATGTAAAATTAATTCTCACATCTGGATAGGTATATTGTGTGTTCGCTTTGAGTACGCCCAATCCTTTGCGAGTGGGGTCAAAATTATCAAAAAGATAAGTATAATTGACTCGATAAGGGATTAGTCTTAATTGTGCGGAACTCTGAAAACGAATGTTTAAGAAAAGAGGTGAAAAATCGTAGTCCAATAGAATTCCATCATTAACTCTCCAATAAAAATCTCCATCAGTTCCAAGACTTAACGTGTTAATTAACTGAGATTTAGGGTAGAATCTAAACACTATATTTGGTTCTGTTCTAAAATAATTGGTTCGGGTTACGTAGCCCGTTTGGTTAGCTATTCCGTAGTTTTCGCCCACAGTTTCAATACTTTGGGTTGTCACAAACTTGGGTGAATCGTAACTCAAAACGGCTGCCCCTGCATATTGTCCGTCTTCATTTTTTGGACGAAAAGCACGATGATAAAATAATTTTCCGTTCCATTTTCCGTCGGGAGAATTTAGATTATAATCTAACCCCATAATTCGGGTATAGTTATTGGCATTAATTCCGCCACTTTCGTTTTTTAAAGTATCAAAAAGCCAGTTTTGTTTATTGGTAAAAATAAATCCGATATTAGAACGACTAAAAACTCTGCGTTGGATGGCGGTTACTAAATAATTGGAACTTGGTAAATTAAATTCTTCTTGTGAACCCGTCTGCATAGTCAAAAATCCAATACGCCAATCTTTATTTAAACGCCCGCTCAATCGAGTGCCTAAAAGTATTGGGATTCTTTCATTTTGGTCAGATTTTGAATTATATGCCAAACCTACTCTTCGGGAGAAAAATGGGGTAATATTATTGAATCCAAAACTGCCAAAGAGGTCGGCATTTTCAATAAAAAACTGCCTTTTTTCGGGAAATGATACCTCAAAACGACTCAAATTTTGTACTTGTTGATCCACTTCAACTTGGGCAAAATCTGGGTTTACGGTTACGTCTAAATTTAAGGATGGAGTAACGGCAATTTTTGCATCAAAACCTATATTACGCTCTGTTTTGAGGTCTTTTTTATTTTGAAAGTCTTTGTTTAAACTCCCTAAAATATAAGGAATTATTGAAATATTTGCTCCTGGTTTTGGGGGTGAATTATCCCAAATAATAGTTCCAGAAAAATTAATGTTATTCCCCGTAAAATTTCTTGGAACTGGACTCCACGATGAACGTTCGGCAAACTTTTGGCTTTGGTCGAATCGTAAGAAATTTACTAACCATTCATTGTTATTTTCATCTACTTTATAACGAATTGTCTTGAATGGAATGGCAATTTCAACCTCCCAACGGTCTTCATAATTGATAACTTTTGAATACCATTTATTGTCCCAATCGGTCGAAAGTTCACTTCCGTTTGACACTAAACCGTCTCGCTGAACGCCCAGAGGACTTACGGCAAAATTAAAAGAATTGAGTTTATCTTTAAAGGTATCAAGATTTACCGCAAATATATCCGTTGTTCCTCCCGCAAAATCACGTTTCAAAGAAAGCACTACGTATTTTTTGGGTTGATGACATACTCCGCTGATATACAAGTAGTTATCATCGAAAGTTACACGTGCTTCCGTTTGATTAATGGCTCTTGAAGAGTCGTAAGGCTGGGTTTGCCAAAAATTATCTGCGACATTTGCATTTTTCCAATCAGCTTCATCTAATTTTCCATCCAAGATAATTTTACCAATTGCTTTTTTGATGTGGAGCTGATATTTTTTATCGTTGTCAGTATTTTGGCAATTGGAATTGAATGAAATCCCAAAGGTTATGGTTAAGAGTAGTATAAAATTTTTCAAAATTGTGAATCTTTAGTTTGATGAATGTTGATGTAAAGATACTGAAAATTGAATGAATGCTATTAGACAACACATGCTCATCCCTATATTTACAAGCCTCAAAAAGAAATTTTCAGAAATATTTGGATTGTTGATGGTAAGTCTTTTATATTTATAGTGTACTGTTTATCTATTACACTAAAACGCATTAAAAATGATACAAATCAAAAACTTGTCTTTTGACTATGGAAAGCGAAAACCCGTTTTCCGAAATTTGAATCTCACCCTAAAAGAAGGCAATGTCTATGGACTTTTGGGACGAAATGGAGCGGGGAAATCCAGTTTGTTACGCAACATGGCGGGCTTACTTTTTCCAACATCGGGTACGTGCATCGTGAATGGACACAACGCCCAAGATCGCTTGCCCGTGTTTTTGCAAGACCTTTATTTTCTGCCCGAAGAGTTTCATACGCCTTCCGTCAAGATTAAAGAGTTTGTGGATATTTATGGTCCATTTTATCCAAAATTTTCCCTTAAACAGTTTTTGGAATACCTCGAAGAATTTCAATTATCTGATAATGAGAAGTTTACGGAGCTTTCTTTGGGGCAAAAGAAAAAGGCTTTGATTGGCTTTGCCCTTTCGACCAATACAAAAGTATTGTTGATGGACGAACCAACAAACGGTTTGGATATTCCTTCTAAAAGTCAATTCAGAAAGATTATTGCTTCGGTGGCAACTGACGAACGGATTATTGTGATCTCAACGCATCAGGTTCGTGACTTGGACTCTTTGATTGACCCAATAATTATTCTGGATAATTCGGAGGTTTTACTTAATGCCACAACGGAGGAAATTACGGAGAAATTATGTTTCAAAACGGTCTCGACGGTAACGGAACATGACAAGGTTTTGTATTCGGAACATTCAATGAGGGGATTTTCTATCGTAACACAAAATATTGCTCACGAGCATTCTAAGGCAGATTTGGAATTACTTTTTAATGCCACTTTAATGAATCAATTACAGATAAAACAGCTATTTAACTAAAAATATCATGAACAATACATTTGATTTTAATCGTTTTTCTTTGCTCGTAAAGCGGCAATGGATTGAGAATAAGAAGCTGTTTTTGATGGCGATTTTCGGAATAGTGGGAATCCTGATTATTATAAACTCTCTAATAATGAGATGGGAATCTGGTATTACGTATGAAACTGCGAGATTTTCTATATTCAATTTAAGTTTATTTTTGAGTGGGTCAATCTTTGCAAACTATGTGTTCAAAGATATTTCAGACAAAAATAGTAGTACGAGTTTTTTGTTAATTCCTGCTTCACATTTTGAGAAATTTTTAACTGGCGTATTTTATGTTTTCATCATCTTTCCGATCGTATTTTTGACATTGTTTTATGTTGTTGATTATGGATTTGTAAATATTGGAAACAACATAAAAGATGGGTTAAAAGTACCAGGAATAAAAAATATTCAACTCCATACCTTTATGATTAACAGTAAAAATATAAGAAAAATGTTGGGCGAAATTATTGGATTTTGGTTAATTATTCAAGCGTTTGTCTTGATGGGTGCGGCTCAATTTGAAGGTCGTTCCTACATTAAAACGGCTTTTATGGGTTTTGCATGGCTCTTTTTAATGGGATTTGTAATTTACCTCAGTGATAAGTTTATACTAAGTGATATGACACAACAATTTCAAAATAAAGGGTACAGTCAAGCGTTGATTAAACCGACCAAAGATACTATTAGTGATATTTTAGGAATCTGTTTGATTTATGTTTTACCGCCAATTCTCTTGGTAACTACCTATTTCAAACTTAAAGAAAAACAAGTGTAACGATGGAATTTAGAGATAATAAAGCAATATACCTTCAAATAGCCGATTTTATTTGTGAGCGTATCCTGCTAAAACAATGGGCAGAGGGCGATAAAATTCCGTCCGTCCGTGAGTTGGCAGTACAGTTGGAAGTCAATCCAAATACCGTAGCGAGAACCGTAGAATTCCTCCAACAAAAAGACATAATTTTTACGAAAAGAGGTATGGGATATTTTGTTTCGGACGAAGCCGTGGAGAAAGTATTAGTTTTCAAAAAGGATGATTTTTTACAGAATGATTTACCATTATTTTTTAAGAATATTCAATTATTAGGAATTGATTTTGAGGAATTGAAAGGGAGGTTTGAAGAGTTTAAGGTAAACTAATATTTAACAAAAAATCAACATGAAAACATCAAATAAATTAATAATTGTTACGGGAATTTGTATCATTTTAGGGATATTTTCTTATGCTTTTGTGATGCGTGGAGCGTATCAAAAAGCGTTAGCGAATCCATTGGCAAATGAGTTAAGGATTGATTTAAAAGCGATGAAATATTTGAACCTTGACTACGATTCTAACGTAAATTTTAAAAAAGGAAGTAAGTACGAAATTGTATTAAATAAAACTGATAAAGATTCATTACGTATTGATTACCAAGGAGATACATTAAATTTAAAGATTGGAGACATAAATAATGTAACGATATATTGTCCTCAACTACCAGTTATGGCTATTACAAAAAAAGATGAGGATGGTACATTTATTTACGTAGACAGCACCTTCCAATCGGGAGATTTTGTGGTTACTTCGCTAAAAAATAGTTTCATTGGATTCAAAAAATGCCGTTTTGAAAAAGTGGATATCCAAAGTAAGAATAAAGCTACTATTTCAATACAAGGGAGTGAGATAAAGTTGTTGAACCTCATGCTTCCTAAGCATTCAACGTTGGACTTAAATTACTCAACTATTCTTGCTAAAAATATGGTTTTGGGAGATAGTTGTAATGTAAACATCATTGGGAATCAATTGGATTTCTTGAAGTAACCACGATCCACTCCGCCAATAAAGCCAAAGAATGTGCTTCACAAGTCCAGTTGATATGGAAGAGTTTTGAAGATGATAATTTGTAGAGTAAGGTATTTTCGTATGCCGTCAAAAGTCCTGCGATGAAAAATGGATAATTCGTATCAACGTTGTTGAGGTTCTGTATTTCAACAACGTTTTTGCTTTGTAAACTTATTTCTAAAACAACCCTATCCATAGAACCCAATTCTTTGTTCCCCAAATAATACAAAATATCATTCTCTAATTTCTCACGACAAATTTCTAATTCGGGAATATGAAATTTGTTCATCAGTCGCATGACGTGATACATAATTAAGGGTGTTCGGGCGTACTGATGTGCCACTCGAAAAGGTTGTTCAATGTATTGATTTGAGAGAATGGTTTGCTGAATATATTTTATGGAATCTTGTCCGTGTTCGTCCAATTCTAAGCCAAAATGTAACTGACAATAAATCATGTTTGACAAGGCACAAGCATCAAATTCAATGTACATATTTTCGCCAAACCAAGTTGAATAGGCTTTTAGGTTTTTGTATTCAAGAAAAGTGTTTTTGACTCGATTTTTATATCCGTTAGCGTGTTGTATTAGCTTGTTTTGTAACCATTTAGCCTCTTCTTTCGTATGCGGAAGCGTCATGTAAATCATGGCAGTATCATCAATGTCGTCAGGGATTTTGAAGCGATTGAAACGATGGAGAATATTGCCATGAGGGAAATGTTTTGAAGGATTGGTTTGAAAGAAATTATAGGTATTTAAGTCATCTTTATTTTTGAATAATTTATAATTACGGACAGCCTTATCCGTAATCTGTTCAACTAATAATTGAGATTCAACTGATAAAAATTCCTTAATATTATTGAGTGTAAAAACGGTAATTGCGGTAAAAAAAACATTCGTATCTGGACGATGATAATGCCAAAATTCATTACTTCGATACGACTCGAAAATTCCTTCTGGAAAGTATTTTCGATTGGCGGTATCTTGTAAATGTGCAATTTGTTGTATGAGGACATCTGTTGTCATACTCATAAATATTTTATCATTGAATCTTCATTAACAAATTGATTTTCAGCTATTTGAATGCTGTTTCGTTCAACTGCAAAAGTTTCAAATCCTTCTGAAAGGTACAAATTTTTTGCTCTGTGATTGGTTGCTACCACGGTCAAATAAATTTGTCGTAGTCCTTCACCCAATAGGGCTCTTTCTGTACAAGCCTGTAAAAGTTTTCGTCCTACTCCCTGTCCTTTGGCTTTTTCGGAGACATACATTCTGAAAATCAAACCTTTATGTTTTAATTTTACAAATAAATCTCTTTTGAAACCTGCCGTTCCTAACAATTCTCCTTTATCAGAAAATGCTCCTAATGTGAAGTTTTCAAAAGTATCTTTTGTTGGGAAAACTTCGCCCACAATATCAACGGCAGATACTCTGAAAAATTGAGGTTCATCCGTAATTGCCTTTATGAGGAGGCCGTAATAGGCTTTTATGTCGTGTTCTTCGGTAATTGCTTTTATATTCATAGTGGATAATCCATTTTAATATTGGCTCTTTTGTAGTGCGAAGCATCAAGCGGAACTTCCACAAATCCAACGCTCAAATACATAGAAATTGCGGGTGTAAGTGAACGATTTGAACGTAAATACAAGGCTTTTGCTTTACGTTTTATAGCTTCTTCAATGGCAACAACGCAGAGTTTTTTACCCAAACCCAAACCTTGTGCGTTGGGAGAAACGCCCATTTTAGCGAGTTCATATTCATCACTGCCATCGTGAATGAGGGCGGCAGTTCCTACTATTTTATCGTCTAATTTGGCAAAATATATCTGTCCACCTCCGTCAATGATGCTCTGAGGATTATCTAATTGCACTAAATCCTGATGCTCAACGGTAAAGAATTTTTCAATCCATTCAACGTTGATTCTTTTGAAGTCCTCTTTGTAAGCGGGTTGATATTCAATGATTTGTAATTCCATAAAATTTTACTTTTAAATTTCTTTTTCAAAAAAATGCGTATCAACTAACATAATTGGAAAAATACTTGGTAAATTTTGTTTTTCAATTAACGTGAATCCATTTCGTTCGTAAAATCTGATGGCGGCTTGTAGTCTTTCTATGGTACCAAGATAAAGCATTTTGATGTCCTTTTCTTGGGCAGAATTTTCCAAAATGTCCATTAATCTTTGGGCAATTCCGTACTCTTTTCCTCTGAATTCTTTCTTGACGAACATCTTTCTGATTGTTCCGACTTTTTCGCCACAATCAATCAAAGCAATCGTTCCAATTACTTCATCATGTAATTTTGCAACCCAAAAATTACCTTTTCCGTGTTGATAAAAATTTGGAATATTTAATAAATCTTGTTGTTCATTGATGGTTATCGGAACTTGAAATTCGTTCTGTTGTATATTCAAGATCAAGTTTACGATTTGATTAGTATCCTGATTTTCAAAGGGTTGTATTATAATCATTGTTTTATATTGTTATTTCTCCAACTAAATAAGGAATAACTTTCCCTGCAATTTTGACTCTATTCCCAATTAATCTACAAGTTAATTCGCCACCCCTTGCTGAAATTTGACGGGCTTTAAATTCAGTTTTACCTAATACTTTCGCCCAATATGGAGTTAAACTCGTATGTGCCGAACCCGTCACAGGATCTTCATCTCCGCCCGAATTAGGACCAAAGAATCTTGAAACAAAATCCACTTCAATTCCTTTTGATGTAACGATTACGCCACGACAATCCACCTCAGACATTTTTCTAAAATCTGGTTTGAATGCTTTTATTTGAGCTTCTGAATCAAAGATGAGCAAATAATCCGTCAAGCCTCTAAAAGTCTCTCTGGGGGTTATTCCTAAACTATCAATTAGAGCTTGGGGCGTTTCAGAAGGCGTTAATTGATCCATCGGAAAGTCCAATTCCAATAAATCTCCTTGCTTTTCAACCTTTAAAATGCCACTTCTTGACGTGAATTCGATGATTGATTTTGGATAGTTTTCGTAATGAAAAATCTGGTAGGACGTTGCCAACGTAGCGTGTCCGCATAAATCAACCTCAACGGTAGGCGTGAACCAACGAATATGAAATTTATCACCTTCCAAGACATAAAATGCGGTTTCGGCAAGATTATTTTCCAAAGCAATTTTTTGCAATAATTCGTCTGAAAGCCATTTAGCTAAAGGTATAACTGCGGCTGGATTTCCACCGAAAATCTTGTCGGTGAAAGCATCTAATTGATAGATTTTTAGGTTCATTTTTAATAGTTTTCGATTCAAAAGTACCAATTTACAAAATTTTATGAAATTCTTTAAAGCGAACTAAGTAACTTTTTTCTGCCCAAATATCTTCAATTTCTTTAAGCGAAATCATAATATTATGTTCTGCTGATTCAATAATTTCATCGTTCATTGCTCGGATTTCTGCCCAAATTTTTTGTAGAATTGATAATAAGTTTTTTCCCTTTTTCGAGATTTTCAAATTACGTTTTCGGGCATCGTCGGCAGATTTTTTGGAGATAATTAATCCTTTCTTTTCCAAATCTCTGGCAATCTGAATTACGGCTGGATGGCTAATATTCAAATTTTCAGCCAATTCCATAATGCTTGCTTCTCCTTTTTGAGACAGATAATAGAAAAGTGGAAAAAATTTGGGTTCAAAATCAACGTTATAAAATTTATAAATATCCAGCGTACTTTGCATCCCAAGATCACTCAATCGTTTTAGGCGACTGGCAAAAGCTAAGGTTCCTAAGTCGGCAATTATATCCATTTGTGCTTTATTCAATTTTTGTAATACCTAAATAAATTAAGTAAACGATTACGTAAGTGATTACGCAAATTTGAAAATAATAATCGTAAAAAACAAAAAAGCCATCCCTTTTTTTAGAAACGGCTTTTTTTCGATGTTAGGTTTTCTATGTTTGATGTTTGGTTTTTGGAAACTAATTCCGAATATCGAAAAACCTTCAGTTTTTGACTCTCATAATCGTATCTCAAACCTACCGTCAAACCCAATTTTGGCGTGATGGCGTGAGTAGCTTGACCGAATAATGAATATCCGTAATTATCTGACAATGTGTTGTTTGTAATTTTTGCATTGGCTGGTTGACCAAAATTTTCACCGTCTTTACCAATCAACAAGGACTGATTTGTTGGATTATATTGTGTAAAACCAAATCCGCCAACCGTCCACGCTAACCTTGAATCTGAATTGGTTGATGAATTCAAACGGAGTTCCTGGGTCCAAAAACTTACCTCATTTTGGTTGTTATCATTCTTTACTTCAATCGAATTTACATCCAAACTCTGCAATGCAAAAGGTAATTGCACATCCGCATCAATGGGGCTGTGGTAATACATTACGTTAGCTTGATACGCAGTAATCGAGGTAATATTTACTTTTTCTCCAAAGTAGTTTAATGTTGCGGAGGCGTTTAATGTGTTGTCATGAGCTTTGGCAACTGCATTATAATTCACTTTGAATTTTGCCGAATCAACCTTCGCAATGTCAAAAGAAGCAAGCGTAAATGTGCCAGAATTTTGAAGGTTATAATGCTCCAAATTAAAGGTTGCCGAGAACTTAGGAGAAGCCACGTATTTCACAAAATAATTACCCGTAAAACTGTTATGAACATCAAATTTTGAGTTGTTGAAAACGTTGGTATAAAAACCATCATGAGCATCAAACATCACGAAAGCACCAACGTAAAGTTAGTCTTTTATTAGGGGATTACGCTTCATCTAATTGCTCATTTGATTCAGATAATGAGATATTTAAGGTCTGATTTTCGTTAGATTTTGTCGTAATTTTCTGTGTTTTGTTGAATAACCAATGGCAGAAATTTATAGAATCACGTTCCCTCATGGTACTTTATTGAATTTTAAATTTCCTTCCACATCCGTAACCGTTCCAAGATTTGAGTTTAGAATTTTGATATTCATTTCCCTCAATCCTTCTTCACTTTTGGAAGTGATTTTCCCAGTAATACTTTGACTAAAAATACCCGAATAACTTGCTGAAACACAGAAAATTATGGTAATTAATTTTATAAAAATAGATTTCATTCTAATAATTATTTTGATGAATTTATTAATAAAAATACGTTTGAGAAACTCATTTTCTATCCTTTTGTACTGATTGAATTATGACACATTACCTTCAACAAATTCAACTATCCGCTTATCGCCCCAATAAATCCCATCAGAGTTTGGTTGATAAAAACCGCAATGTCCGCCATGATTTGGAACTTCTGTGAAAATATAATCTGAATGTTTTGCTACGTCCAACATCGCACAGCTTTCCGACAAAACGGGATCATTTTTAGCATTTAGAATTAGGGTTGGTACTCTGATTTTATCAACCAATTGCATGGCAGCACATTGTTCATAATAATCTCGTCCGTCCTTAAAACCGTGAAGAGGAGCGATATAATTATCTGTAAAATCATCTAAATATTTAAACTTTGAAAAATCTTTAAGGATCTGATTGTCAATTAATTCCGAACGATTTAGAAGAAATTTTATGATTTTTGTTTTGAATCTCTCGGTATAGAATCCATTTTTACCCATGACATCAACGCTGCCCTGCAAGTCCGTAGGAGAAGATATAGCAATGATTTTTTTGATTTCTGAGGGAATATTTTCCTCTTTTTGCCCTGCATATTTCATGGAAATATTGCCGCCCTTGCTGTATCCAACCAAGATGATTTCAGGGTATTGTTTTTTGGATAGAACGTAATTAATTACCTCTTCCAAATCATTAGAACTACCGTGCGTAGTGATTTTTTCAAAGCGGTTATTTTCGCCGCTCAATCCTCGATGGTTCCAAGCTAAGGCATCGTAATTAGCCAAATTAAAAGCCTTTACACCTCCCAGAAGGTAAGGTCGAGTGGAGTTACCCAAAAATCCGTGCGTAAAAATGGCGAGCTTATGGTTGTTTGTTGATGATTTTGACCAATCTAAATCCAAGAAATCACCGTCTGATAATTCTAATCGCTCTCGGGTATAATTTACGCCATTCACTTTCCGAAAGGCACTTGGATAAATGGTTGAAACGTGCGGATTCCGCCAAATTCGAGAAGGTAAGTAAGAGGATTGTAAAATGGGCATTGTTGAATGAATTATTTAATTTTGCAATAAACTTTAAACAAGTAAAAAGGGTTATTCGTTCAAGTGTTTTTAAACCCGATAACTCAAAATGTACATAGATTTTCACACCCATAAACCTTTGTATTCTGCCAACGAAAATGTCTTAGAAGTTGTTTCTATGCACAAAACGGTAAAATATGAAGGCGAATATTTTACCGTTGGGCATCATCCTTGGTGGACAAAAGAGCCACTTTCAGGGGCTGATTTATCCCACATGGAAACACTTTTATCCGATAAATATTGCTTAGGAATCGGTGAATGTGGGCTTGATAAATTGAAAGGAGCATCGAAGGAAGTTCAAGAGGAGGTCTTTTATCAACAAATTATGCTTGCCAATAAAAACAACGTTCCCCTAATTGTACATTGCGTTCGGCAGTATGACCAAGTGTTAAATTTCAAGAAGAAATACGGAAAAACGCCTTGGGTAATTCACGGTTTTCGGAGGAATAAACAATTAGCAAAATCATTGATTGACCAAGGAATTATGTTGTCCGTAAGTCCTTTTGAACGGATGAATGACAGCTTTGTAGAAATGCTGAAATTCCTTCCCAACGAAAGTTATTTCATTGAAACTGATAGTGAATATTCCTTAACGATTATGGAACGGTATCAGTTAATGGCGGAGCTTAAAGAGGTTGACTTGGAGAAATTGAAGTCGCAGATGGAGGTGAATTTTGAAGGTTTTTTTGGGTGGAAAGTTTAATC
>JAYVRF010000013.1:0-11769 GCA_043756925.1 Arcicella sp.
GGGATTGATTTTTATGGTTGAAGGAACTTGTCGCCATTCATTTACATACATAAAAATGGTGGCAGGATTCAAATATCCGTGTGAATCATCAATGAACGATGTTCTAACGGTAAGTTCGTTTGCATAAACTTTATATTTGACCGTTGCCTCATTTGAAGCCGCTAAAAGACGCACACGCCAAGTATTTTTATTAATTTTGTCAGACTTTAAATTAGAAGTTCCGCTTGTTACTGAAACGCCCTCAACATTTTTGGGATATTCACGAATTAGGTATGAACCAGGAGTCCAAACCGCCATTTTGAGGTCAATGAAGCCTTGTCGCTTTGTTTTAGCATCAAAATTGGATAACTTCATTACCACTTCAAAGTAATGGGTTTGAGGTTGATCCATGGAAAGAAAATACTCGATTTTGGGTTGATTTGTGGAAGTTTGCCCCCAACAGAAGTTGCTAAAAATCAGATAGATAGCGAAAAATGATATTTTTTTCATAATTTAATGTTTGTAATGAACGTTTTTGTTGAAACAATGACAGATTGAGGGATATATTGACAGAATAATTTGTAATCAACTAAATATCAGTAAATCTATCTATTTCAACAAAACTAATATTCCCTTACTTGTTTAACAAATTTTCTTTTACCACCTCCAAACGATTTGTAAATAAAATAGAAATTAATTTTCTTTTTTAACTATGTTACTTATCCTATCTGTGTGGTTGCAAAGAGAGATCCTAAAAACCAATTTCTAATGAACAAAATTTCGTCGTTAGTTTCCCTAATCCTTATTCTCCTAACCTTTGTTCCCCAAAAACAACTTTTGGCTCAAAGTACACTCAATTATACCGATGCTTCTATTCATTTCAGAAATGGTCAGGAACATTTTGAGTCGAGAAATTATGAAGCCGCCCGTGCAGAATTCAACTTATTTCTTGATTACGACAAAACCTTACTTGAAAAAGAGGATGGTAATAAAGTATGGGCAGATTATTATGTGGTGATGTGTAGCCTTTATTTAGGATATTCAGAAACTGAATTATTAGCCAATCGCTTTGTAAGAAACTATCCCGAACATCCCGTTGCGGGCAATTTGTACAAGGAAATTGGAAATTATTTCTTTGAACAAGGAGATTACGCTCGGGCGGTTGATTATTTGAAAAAAAGCCCCAAATCAGACGAGGATGCACAATATCGTCTTGCGATTTCTTACTTTTCTCTCCAAGATTATCCCGAAGCCTTAGTTATTTTTAATGAATTAAAGGATGGAACGAGTGAAAATGCCATTTCATCTTCCTATTACGCAGGAATTATAAATTTCCGTGCAGGAAGATATAAAGAAGCAATTCCAGATTTCAAAAAGGCAGAGCAATCGGCTGAATATCGTTCTGAAATTGCAGGTTGGTTAGCCCACAGTTATTATCGACAAGGGAAATTTGCCGAGATGTTGGCTTATACAGAACCTTTATTACGAGAGAAAAATTCTGGTCGTAAATTGGAAGATGTGGCTCTTTTAACGGCTGAGGTTTATTTTCAACAAGCGAATTATGAGAAAGCAGCTTCTTATTATACCATTTATAAAAATTACAAATCGCAAGGAATGTTATCTGCGATTTCATATCGCTACGGATATAGTCTTTACAAAACTGACCAATTTGCTCCTGCGGCTGAACAATTAAAAAATGTTGCAGCAGTGCGAGATACTTTGGGACAATACGCTTCTTTTATTTTGGGGATATGTTATCTGAAAGCAAACAATCCAAATTATGCTTTAGGAGCATTTGACCAAGCACGCAAGAGTAAATATAACAAGTCAGTAACCGAAGATGCTGATTTCAATTACGCAAAAGTTTTGTTGGATTTGAACCGTGGCAACGAGGCAATTAAGGCCTTAGATGAGTTTTTGAAGCGTTATCCAACTACAAAATATGAAGATGAAGCCAATGAATTAGTGAGTGAAGCCTATTTAGCTTCCAATAATTATCAAGCCGCTTTGGCATACATTGAAGGACTACCGAGGCGTTCAACTCGCACGAATACTGCCTACCAACGAATTGCCTATAATCAAGGAGTGAAGATGTTTAACGATGAAAGATACATTGATGCAATTCCATTTTTCGATAAATCTTTGACGACTCCCGTGAATGCTGAAACGAAATATGGAGCTAATTTTTGGAAAGCGGAGGCACTCTCAGCCGAAAAGAAATATAACGAAGCAATTCCGATGTACCAATCAATCATTGCCTCAGTTGATAACACCACGCCGAATGTTTATGATTTGCAAAGTAAGAGTAGATATTCATTAGCTTACTCATATTATAACACGAAAGATTACGATAAAGCCAACAAATTATTTCGTGAATATGCCGATAGAATGAAAGCATCGGGCGATTCTCAGGCGTATCAGGATGCAGTTATTCGTTTGGGAGATACTTATTTTGCGGCAAAAAGTTATGATGCCGCCTTAAAATATTACGACCAAGCCATTGCAGGGAAAGGTGCTGATCGTGATTATGCCAATTATCAAAAAGGGTTGGTAATGATTTTGAAAGTCAACGAAGCAGGAGCAAGGGTAGCATTTCAGAAAGTACAAAGTGATTTCCCGCAATCGCTTTACGTCGATAATGCTATCTATCAAGAAGCTAATTTGGACTTTGTGGCAGGGCGATACATTCCTGCCATCACAGGATTTACGAAATTATTAAATGAAAAACAGCAAAGTGCTTTAATTCCAGCGGCTTTATTGAAAAGGGCGGTTGCATTTCAGAATACCACAAATCACGAAGGGGCAATTGCTGATTATAAAAATATCTTAAAAAATCATTCAACATCTTCACAAAGCAAAGATGCGTTGGCGGGAATTCAAGAGGAATTGAATGAGGTTGGTCGTCCAGAAGAATTTACGGTTATTCTGAACGATTATCAACGAGCAAATCCATTGGATAATTCAGTAGTTGGCTTGGAATATGAATCTGCCAAGGGATTATTTTATAGTGAAAAATATGATAAAGCAGCAGTAGCCTTAGCTGATTACGTTCGCAAGAATCCAACGAGTGTTGAATCTTATGAAGCAAAATATTTAATTGCTGAATCTTATTTCAAGTTAGGAAACAAGCAAGAAGCCCTCAGTTGGTACTATATTGTGATTAGGGACAGAAAATATAAAGCCTTAACGAAAGCCATTTCAAGAGCCGCAGAAATTGAATATGCGGCGGGAAATTTCAAAGGAGCAATAACCAATTATAGAAATTTATTGGTGAGTGCAACGGATAAGAAAGACCAACAAACTGCTTTGATTGCTTTGATGGAATCTTATTATAAGACGACTAAAACCGACTCAACCTTATATTTTGCCAGAGAAGTTTCAAATTCGGGTGATGTTGTTTTGGGTGCAAAAAGTAAAGCGAATCTTTATTCTGGTAAGATTTACATGGCAAAAAATGATTATCCAAAAGCAACGGAAGCATTCAATCAGACGATTGCGTTGGCGAAGGATGATTTTGGTGCGGAGGCTCAATATTTGATTGCTCAAATGTTGTACAATCAGAAAAAATACAAAGAATCTTCGGATATGATAATTGCTAAATTCAGAAACGAATTTTCCGATGCCGCCGATAAAATTGTGGGAAGGGCGTACTTATTGTTAGCCGATGATTTCGTAGGACTTGATAACGTTTTTCAAGCAAAAGCTACATTGAATTCTCTAATAGATAATTTATCGGATAAAGACATCGTGGCAGAAGCAAAAACAAAACTGAAATTGCTCGATAAAAAGTAGAAAAGTGTTGTATTTATGAACTTTCCGAAAATTTTAAACCCGTAATGGAGTTATTTCGGGAAGTTCATTCAGAATTCATTTTAGCTTTAATAGAGAACAAAAAAATATTTAGAAAAAATTCCTTACAAAAAAATCTAAATTATGCAAAACCGTAATTATAAAATATTCATAAATACCTTAATCGTGGCTTTTTTGCCATTATTGAAAGCGAATGCTCAAAAATCTCAGGGAGAAGTAAAAACCGATGATATTGAGATTTATAAGGATACGAAAGTAACCCTTCCCCAAGCAAATCGTATTTTTGAGAAAATTCCAACTAACGTAGGCGATGATGCTCGTAAGCCCATTCGTTATGAATTTGTGGAAAGAAAACTGCCAGTTCAAACGCCCGAATTTAGTCCAACGGTTTCAATGCCGCAGGACAACGATGATAAAACGAACTCCAAAGCGGCGAAATATAACAACATTGTTCGGGTAGGAATTGGTAATTATGCTCATTCATTCTTGGAGGCTCACGTTGGGATTCCGATGGGAGAAGACAATTATCATGGGATTTACGTCAAACACAATAATTTTAGGTTAGGACCTGTTGGAGCAAATTATTCTGGTAGTTCTCAAAATCTAATTAAAGTTCACAGTAGAACTTCTTTCGATGCAGTGAAGTTGGAAGGAGCTTTGGGATGGGAGCGTCGAGGTTTTGATTTTTACGGATTTACGCCCAAAAATTATGATTTTCCAGAGTCTTTGATTTTTAATTCTTGGAATAAATTTAATTTCATTGGCAGCGTTAGCAATAATAGCAAAGATTCAAAGGTTGATTATCAGTTTAAATCAAATTTGTCTTATTTGTTCACCCACTTGAAAGCCAATGAATTAGTTTGGAAGGGTTCATTGAATAGCGTTTTTACGATTACGGACGAACTTACAGCGGGACTTGAAGGGAATTTGGTTTTGGCTCAAAGACAAGATTCTTTAACTCTATATAGAAATTTGTATAAATTAAAACCAACTTTTCAGTATAAAAATGACAGATTTACGATTACGGCGGGATTGAATGTTATTAACGATAGAGAGAAAAATACGCTTAATAACAGTTATATTTATCCAATCGTAAAATTGGATGCTCAAGTGATACAAGGCGTAAAGATTTTTGTGGGCTATGAAGGAGATGTTTACGCTAATAATTTAACCTCATATTTACTCGAAAATCCTTGGCTTAATCGTTTTATTGAGTTGAGAAACACCAGAAAAACGGCTGATTTTTATGCGGGTGGAAAGGCTTCATTGCAAAATGGATTGGATTTAGAGGCAAAAATCAGTTACGCCAATTACAAAAATTTCTACGTTTTCAACAATTCTGGAAGAGATAGTACACGTTTTGAGGCTTTGTATTCAGATGATTCAACAACGGTTAAAGTAACGAATTTTATGGCTCAGGTAAGTTATCAAATTCCTGAAATGTTCCGCTCAAATTTAAAGTTTGATGTAAACGTATTTAGTGGTTTAGGTAATTTGAAAACTGCGTGGCACCGTCCAACTTTCTCAGCTACTTGGAATAACACTTTTACGATTAAGCAAAAATTATTAGTGAGTTCAGATTTGTATTTTTTATCAGGAATCAAAGGAAAGAATTTTGTGACCAATAAAGAAATCAAGTTAGACCCAATTATTGATCTCAATTTTAAATTTACTTATTTACTCTCTGACCATTTTAATGTTTTTGTTTCCGCTAACAATGTTTTCAATAAAAATTATCAACGTTATTTATATTACCCAACGCAAGGCGTAAATTTTCTTGGTGGTTTGTCATATTCTTTTTAAATTCGTGTTAGAAAAAAAATTTGTATTATTTCTCGCAAAAATTATACTTTTCTATTTTCAATTACAAGTTAGAATGAGGGTTATTTATTAAAACATAAAATTATGACAACTGTACAAAACCATATCAAAGAATTGCTTTTTGAGCAAGACTGCGTGGTTATACCTGAATTTGGGGGATTTGTAACCAACTTTGATTGTGCGAAAATCAATTCAACCAACAGATTCATCTCACCTCCACAAAAGTGGTTAGCATTCAATGCACTACTTAAAAATGATGATGGACTTTTGTCTAATTATATTGCCAAAGAAGATAATGTGTCAATCTCTCAAGCAAATTTTAAAGTAAGGAATTTTGTGGATGATACTAAAAGATTTTTGCGTGTTAATAAAACCTATTCCATTGATGGATTGGGTACTTTTAGTCAAAACGAAGAAGAAAAGATTCAGTTCCAACCAAAATCAACCAATAATTTTTACGGCGAAAGTTTTGGAATGGAAAACATATTTTTGAAAAAACCTGAATCCTTACAAAATGAATTGCAGGTAGTTTTGATACCGAACGTTGTTTCAAACGCAACGATTCAGCAAGTTTTTGCCAGCGACGATCGTGAATCAATGGCAGAAATTTTGGAAGACGAAACTGCATATTCTTATCAAAAAGGACGTTTCGGTAAGGTTTTGCCTTATGTTTATGGAATTGTGGGTTCAGTGATATTGTTTTCAGTGATTTACTTTTTAGATGATCAGAAATCAAATTTGAGTTCATTAAATCCATTTCAATTTCAAAAAAATGTGTTGCCCGTTTCAAAGCCAATTTTGAAAGAAGATGTCGCATTCGTTACCACGAAATTTGAAAATGAAAGTAAGTCAATCGTAGAAACGAATATTGAGCCAGTTGTGGAAGTAAAAAGTACAATAATTGAATCTAATAATCATTTTTTTATCATTACGGGAAGTTTTGAAAGTAAACGAAATGCCAAGAAACTTTTAAATACATTGATTAATAAAGGTTTTGAAAATGCTGAAATCATTTATCCAAAACGAAGTGAAAAGTTGATGAAAGTTTCAGCGTGTGGTTTTAGAAACCAATCAGATGCCAATCAAGAAGCTAAAAAAATTACTGAAATGATGAATCAAGCAACTTGGATATACAAAAAATAATAATAAAACGTTGGTAAGTAAATCCTCTGGGAATGAAACTTACCAACGTTTTTTGTGATAATTAATCCTTATTCCTTCATATCATGACATCTTATCAATTAGAACAAGTAGAATCAAAAAATCGGCAAATTGCCTTTTTTATAACTTTTGCACTGTATTCGCTCATGTTTTTTTTATTTTGGTATGTTGTTATCTGGACGGCTGAGGAAAATAAAAAAGTGGAAGAAGCGGGTGGCGGAGGTTTTGTCGTAAACTTTGGAACTGATAAAAAAGGTAGTGGAAATGTTTTTACCAAAAATCACGTAAGTCCGTTGAAAAATGAGGTTGATTCAAAAGCTGCTGAGGTTGTCGTGGTTAAAAAGACTAAAAATCCGATGGTTGTTCCAGAGGTTGTGAAGGTGAAACCAGTAAAGCCAAAGCCAGTTAACGAAACGCCTGTTATTACCAGTAAGGTGAAAAGTCCCGTGGTTGTAAAGGAAATACCTCCTGCAAAAGTAACGCCAAAACCAAGCCCAAAACCAGTTGAATCGCCCCCAACTCCCGCACTACCAAAGGCAGTTGAGCAACCAAAAGTGAATACAGATGGTTTATTTCCTGCAAAAAAGGGCAAGTCAAATTCTAACGGAACAACGGGTACAAATCCAAATGCAGGTGGCGGAGCCGACGGTACTGGTGGCGGAAAAGGTAATCAAGGACAACCCGATGGAAATGTGGTCAAAGGAGGAACTTATGAGAAAAAACCCCCAGGAGATGGCACGGGCGGCGGTTCTGGAAAAGGTGGTGGACCTGGTGGTGATGGCGGAGGGGGTACTAAACCCTCATTAAGTCTTACTGGATGGACGTGGACGAGCCGACCTAACGTAAGCGATGATTCAGATGAAACTGGAATTATTAAATTTAGAATAAAAGTAGATGCTGATGGAGATGTGGTTGATGTAACACAAATTGAAAGTACCGTCAGTCCAGCCATTGCTCAACAATATAAAAGAGCCGTTCAAAAAATAAAGTTTAAGCCAACTTCTGATGGTGATAAACCAGATATTTCAACGGGAACGGTGAGTTTTAGACTTAGCCCAAGATGATGTTTGATTTTCCTAAAAACAAAAAGGGTAAATCTTACACTGGATTTGCCCTTTTTGTTTGAAGTATAAGAGGTTTCCAACCTGCTTCAAAGTCCGATGGACAGGTTGGAAACCTGTTGTACTTTTCTAAAAAGGTACATCCTGGTTTGGTGGTAAACTTCCAAATGGATTTTGATTTTGTTGAGGAGGTAAAGGATTATTTATTTTACTACTCATAATTTTTGCACCATTATTCTCAAAATTTGCTACGGGATTTTCTATTTGTGTAAATGATTGTAAAGAATCTCCACCAAATCCACCGTAATCTCCCGCATCTAAATCACAATATTTTGTGTATTTTCCGATAAATCTTAATTGAACTGTATCTAATGAACCCGCACGGTTTTTGGCAATAATTAATTCTCCAATTCCAGCGACTGAATTCCCTGCTTCATCTTGTGTAATACCGTAATAATCAGGACGATAGATAAACATTACCATATCCGCATCTTGCTCAATTGACCCCGATTCACGTAAATCAGAAAGTTGAGGTCTTTTATCACCTCCACGAGTTTCAACGGCACGACTCAACTGTGAAAGTGCCACAACTGGAACATTCAATTCCTTGGCAAGCTGTTTTAAAGACCTTGAAATATTGGCAATTTCTTGCTCACGATTTCCAATTCCTTTTCCGCCCGAATCCCCCGACATCAACTGCAAATAATCAATTACAATCATTTGAACATCATGTTGTGCTTTCAAACGACGAGATTTTGCTCTTAATTCCAAGATGGAAAGGGCAGGAGTATCGTCAATGAAAATCGGGGCATTCGTCAATTTACCAATTTTTGCGTGTAATTGAGCCCATTCGTGCGGAAGCAAATTTCCTTTACGTAACTTATCAGATTCCAATTCAGCTTCGGCAGAAATCAAACGATTTACCAATTGAATGGAGGACATTTCTAAGGAAAAAAAAGCAACCGCTTGCCCGTGGTCAACGGCGGCATTTCTGCACGCTGAGAGAATCATCGCAGTTTTTCCCATCCCTGGACGTGCTGCAATAATTATCAATTCCGTCTTTTGAAAACCAGAAGTTACTCTATCCAAAGCCGTGAAACCCGTTGGAACACCCGTTAGACCTTCTTTCTGGTCTTTCTTCATTTCCAATTCTATCAACGCCATTCGCATAATCTGCCCCATGTCGGCATAATTTTTACGGATGTTAGCTTCTGAAATTCTAAATAGTTCTTGTTCAATTTTATCTAATAACATGAAAACATCGGTCGTGTCTTCGTACGCCATTTTTTGTATCTCTGATGAAACGGTAATCAATTGTCTCTTTAAGGAATGTTCTACTACAATTCGAGCGTGAAATTCAATATTGGCGGCTGAATTTACTCGTTGCGTTAGTTCAGCAAGGTATTGGATTCCACCCGCCATTTCTAATTCTCCCGTTGTAACTAACTGATTCTTAACGGTTAATAAATCTATTGGTTCAGAATTGGCAAATAATTGGGTAATGGCACCATAGATTCTTTGATGAGCTTCTTTATAAAATGATTCAACTTTCAGAATATCAATTACGTCCGTTAAAGCATCACGTTCTAACATCAAAGCACCCAAAACGGCTTCTTCTAAGTCAGTCGCTTGGGGTGGAATTTTACCTAAACCTGTGTCAAGCCAACGGTTTTGACCATTGATTCTGCCACCTGCATAGGTACCATTTTTCTTGATGTTGCCGTTATTTGGGTTAAACTGTTCCATTGGGTTAAATTAAATTCTATACTCGTTTTGTTACACAATTTTACAAAATAAATTTCAAATTTCCGATTGGTAAAATTTTCTAAATACCTTAATTAACTGAATATCAACGAAAAAGCAATGAAGAGTTTTTTTATATTATATTTCTAAAACAATAAGTTGCTTTTTTTAGTAGATTTATATAATTGTTCAATCGTAAATAAATAAAAATTTGACTGAAAAAGTAATCACCTTAGAGGATGTTGAGTTAGTTGGTTTTCTTGGCATTGAAAACAGCAACATAAAGCAAGTTGCTGCGGCGTTTCCACAGAGTAAAATTATTTCTCGTGGCAATGAAATAACGATTCGGGGTTCATTGCCCGAAATCATTAAAATCAATGATATTCTCGACTCCCTTGTGGCTCATTATCAAAAACAAGGTAAAATCACAAAGGAACAAATCCAAACTTATATTTCCGAAGAAAGAAATCCTGAAACCGACCAAAAATTGTATTTAAAGGACGAGGAAGGTGTTTTGTTATACGGAACGAAAGGAGTTGTCATTAAAGTAAAAACCCCAAACCAGCAGAAAATGGTTGATGCTGCGGCTAAAAATGACATCGTTTTTGCCGTTGGTCTTGCAGGTACGGGCAAGACTTATACTGCGGTTGCGATTGCAGTGAAAGCCTTAAAAAATAAGGAAGTCAAGAAAATTATTATTACTCGCCCAGCCGTAGAGGCAGGAGAGAATTTGGGATTTTTGCCTGGTGATTTGAAGGAGAAAATTGACCCGTATCTTAGACCAATTTATGATGCTTTGGATGATATGATTCAACCCGAAAAACTGAAATATTTTATCGAAAACCGAGTAATTGAAATTGCACCTTTGGCTTACATGCGTGGAAGAACCCTAAATAATGCCTTTATTTTATTGGATGAAGCACAAAACACTACTCCCATGCAAATGAAGATGTTTTTGACAAGAATGGGAATTCAGTCGAAGGTAATTATTACGGGTGATAAAACGCAAATTGATTTACCAACAAAAGTAAAATCTGGTTTAGCAGAAGCAAGGAGAATTTTAGGAGGAATAAAGGGCATAGAATTTGTTGAATTAGATGCAGCAGACGTAGTTAGGCATCGTTTAGTCCGTGATATAATTTTGGCTTACGAGAAGTTAGAAGTAGAAAGAGTATTGTAAAACGAATCTCTTGATTCTTTATTAATTTATTTTATAATAAAATCAAACGAATCAGGAGATTCGTTTTACAATTTTATGAAAAACTATTTAGGGATTTTATTAGTATTTTTTTCGACATTTTCTTTGGCACAAGAACGTTGTGGATTTTCTATTGGCAATCAAATTAAGCAATTAAAAAATCCAAATTGGATAAAGCAACAGGCGGAATTTGAATATCAACTACGGGAGTTTCAACATAATCAAAGAGGGCAGAACTTGAGGGTTACGGAAAAAATTTATAGAATTCCTGTGGTGATTCACGTGGTGCATAGTAATGAGTCAAATTTTATTGGAGGTCTAAACAATACAAATATTTCAGATGAGCAAATAAAGTCACAAGTTAGAGTTTTGAATGAAGATTATCGTCGTAAAACTGGAACCAACGGATTTAATTCAAATCCAATTGGGGCAGATTTAGAAATTGAATTTGAATTAGCTTTAAAAGACCCCGAAGGCAATGCAACTACTGGGATTACAAGGACTTACAATCCAAAAGCAAGTTTTGATTTGCAATACGATGGAGCAATTTTAGCAAACTTAATTCAGTGGGATTATGAAAAATATTTGAATATTTGGATTGTCAAGAGTAAAAACGGCACCATTGGATATTCCGAATTTCCCTATGATAGTAATTTAATTGGACTCGAAACAACCCCAGATGACATTGCAGGGCAACAAATTTTTGATGGCGTAATTATTGATTATCAGAACTTTGGAACTTGTTGTGGTACTTTGAGAAACAGTTATAATTTAGGAAGAACAACCACCCACGAAGTTGGTCATTGGTTGGGGTTGCTTCATCCTAATGGTGATGTTATTTGTGGGGAGGATTATTGTAACGATGTCCCCCAAATTGAAAGAATGAATGAAGGCACAACTTGCAATAAATTAACATCAAATTGTGGTGGAGTTGTCAGAACAAACATGATTGAAAATTACATGGATTATTCGCCTGACCGTTGCATGAACATTTTT
>JAYVRF010000014.1:0-11693 GCA_043756925.1 Arcicella sp.
TTTAAGTTATGAGTCATGGGTTATAAATTATGATGTGAGAACATCCGTAGTCTATAGCTCATAACTCAAAACAGGATTATGAAGTAGAGAATATGAAAATATGAAGATTGAGTAATTCACTCATAATTCATAACTCATAACTCATAACTCAAAAAAAATATGCCTTCATTAAAAGAAGTCCGTAACCGAATTGTATCGGTAAATTCCACTCAACAAATAACCAAAGCCATGAAAATGGTTTCGGCAGCAAAGCTTCGTAGAGCCACGGAAGCCATCACTCAGATGCGTCCATACTCGAAGAAATTGACTGAAATGATTGCCACGGTTTCATCAAACACGGATGGTTCATTGGAGAATCCATACATAGTTGTTCGTGAAATCAAAAACGTTTTGGTAATTGCTGTAACCTCAGATCGTGGTTTGTGTGGAGCGTTTAATGCCAACGTTGGAAAAGTTGTTATCAGTCTTATTGATGAAAAATATGCTTCTCAACAAGCCGCAGGGAATGTTGAAGTGATGTCGATTGGTAAGAAAGGCAGTGAATATTTGACTCGTCGTGGATATAACGTTACTAACAAATTCGCAGGAATCTACGCTCGTTTAAGTTTTACAGCCGTGCGTGAAGCCGCCGAAGAAGCCATGAAAGGTTTTGAGGAAGGTAAATATGATGTGGTTGAAGTGGTTTATAATCAATTCAAAAACGTGGCAACGCAAATCTTAACAACTGAGCAAATTTTGCCAATGGTTGAGACAAAAAGTGATGCGATAAAAACATCAAATGTTGATTATATTTTTGAACCCTCGGAAGAAGAAATCATCACTGAATTGATGCCAAAAGCCTTGAAATTGCAAATTTATAAAGCTGTTTTAGAATCTAATGCCTCTGAACATGGTGCAAGAATGACGGCAATGGACAAAGCAACGGATAATGCTGGGGAATTAATCAAAGAATTAAAATTACAATATAACCGTTCACGTCAAGCGGCGATTACCAAAGAGATTCTTGAAATCGTTGGTGGTGCTGAGGCTCTGGCAGCGGCTTAATTTTAGGTAATTAGCGATTGGAGGTTGGGGATTAGTTTATCTCACATACTCAAAATTTAATTGGCAGAAAATAATAAAAAAGGCTTTTCAAGAGATTGAGAAGCCTTTTTTGTAATTTATAATTTAATCCACTCTTTTAAACTTCATTCCACTTGCAATAAATCCTTCCAAAGCGTTGTATATTTTGGACTAATCTTACTTGCATTTCCTTTCCAAACATTGTTTGTTCCTTGAATGGCAAACTTGACCGTTTCTTTACCAAATTTTGCATTGATTTTATCCATTAATTGACTAATTTTTTGAGAACCTTCGTTTGGTTCGGGGGCAAATAAATTTCCTTGAATTTCGTCTTTTCCCACGATTCCCATTACTGAAACGCCTGCTTTTTTATAGTCGTAACCTTGAACGAAAATTTGCTTCAATCCCCACAAAACTTTCTGTTGAATTTCAAAGGTATTACTGGTAGGAATATCAAAATTTAGCGTTATTCCATTGTAAAATTGCGGTTTATTATTGAATGGGTTTGTTCGGATATAAACACTCACAGTACAAGCACATGACTCTTGAAAACGCAATTTTTCAGCACATTTATTGGCAAAAGTTGTTACGGCTTCTTCCAAATCATTGATTGATTTAACGTCATAGCCAAAAGAACGTGAATGTTGAATGACCTTCTTTTTTTCAATAATTTCGGTTAAAGTCAAACAAGATTGCCCTTTAAGTTCTTTATAAAGCCTCAAACCAACGATTGAGAAGCGTTTTTGAATAAAATTTTCGGGTAATTGAGTGAAGTCATACGCAGTGTTTACGCCCTCACTTTTTAAAAATTTGCCGTGTTTTCGACCGATACCCCAAACGTCTTCGATGGGTGTTTCCTTTAACGTTTTTTGCAAAATTTCTTCCGAATTAATTACAAAAACACCTACATCCTTACAGTTTTTCTTGGCGTATCTATTGGCAATTTTGGCTAATGATTTTGTTCGGGCAATGCCAATGCAAATTGGAATTTTTGTCCATTTAGCAATTTTCTTTTTTACATTTATTCCAAAAGAAAGCAATTCATCATCTTTAGTAATGCTCAAATCTAAAAAGGCTTCGTCAATACTGTAAACTTCTACGGCTGGGCAAAGGTCATTTAAACAATTCATTACTCGGGCAGAAATATCACCATAAAGGGCATAATTACTGGAAAAGAAATGAATTTTGTGTTTATCAATAAGTGGTTTTATTTTGTGTAGAGGCATTCCCATGGCAATACCCAAATCCTTTGCCTCTTGCGAACGAGAAATAATACAACCATCATTATTGGATAGAATAACAACAGGTTTGTTACGCACTGAAAGGTCAAAAATCCGTTCACAAGAAGCATAAAAATTATTGCAATCTGCCAAGCCAAACCATTTGCTCATCGGAATTTACGGCTTAATCCTTTTACTACGCCAAATACCCTAAAATCATCATATTCTTGTATTTCCACGGGTTCAAAATTGGGATTTTTTGACATTAAAAATAGCTTATTTTGATGTCTTTTAATGATTTTAGCCATGTAAAAATTGTTCAAACTGCAAATTACGATGTCATTTTCACGGTAATCAAGCGTGGTATCAACGATCAAAATATCACGGTCGGTTATTCCTGCATCAATCATAGAATCGCCACGAGCTTCAACGAGATAGCACGTGTGTTTTTTGATGCCATGAAAATCATTCAAATCAAGCATAATGTCCACATAATCATCGGCTGGACTTGGAAAACCCGTTGCGGCAGTGCCACATTCAACGGGCATAAGATATTTATTGAGTTCGATTACATCGTAATCGTCAATGCTGAAAAATTGGATTTCTCCTTCGTATGTTAATGTCATTGTTAAGCAGTTTTAAAGGAGTTGATTCAGTTTTATCAATTTATTCAGCACCATCATCAGTATTTTTTTTAATACAGTAATTCGTAATATGAGTTTATCAAGACAGATAAAATAGATTACTCTGGCTCATGGATGATAAAAATACGACTATTGATTCAGAATTACAAAACTATTTACCGTTACATAAAGCCCGTATGAAATTTCTTAACCAATCCATTATTTCATTAATTTGTAGGAACAGCAGCTTTCTATACTTCAAATGGTGTAAAATTGTGAATACGTAACACGGAATTGGATTTCGTAAATCGAAGTCCAGTGTGTTCAGAGGACTTACGGGAGCAAGCGTAGCCCGTACAATCTCGTGCTACATAAGACTTATATAGATTTTCTACTCCTTGATAACTCAATGACATAATTGATAAAATAACTTACTTTTATCTCTTTAAGATTAGCGTACAATTTTCTGTCCTGATTAGCTTCATTGGCAATTTTAAATTTCAAATTCTGGTAAAAATTCTTTGTAATTTCATTTTTCCTCAAAAAATCTCTGAATAAAATATGACGATGCAATTCTTCACAATCGTTTTTGCAAACGTAAAGATGATGGGCTATTTTGTTCAAAATCTGGTCTTCCTGATTTGTCTTTCTTTTAAAAACTTCTCTACCTTCTACACCTTGATTTCCATGATGGCAATAGCCAAACGTTTCAAGATTATTCTTAATACGTTCAAAATCAAAGACTTGATAATAAATTATATCAACATCAATGATAGGTTTAGCGGCAAGTTGCGGCACAGAAGTGCTACCAATATGTTCAATATTTACATTAACCTCACCCAAGAATTGTGATAGTTTTTCTTTGATTTTCTCAAAATGATTTATCCATTCAGAATTGTACTGTGCTAATACCATATTATGTAAACTCTTTGCAAACCAGCAAATTTTTCCAAATAAAAAGGAGTTACAAATGAATGTAACTCCTTGATATCCTGATATTTAATTATGAGCCTTCTATCGGGATCGAACCAATGACCTACTGATTACAAGTCAGTTGCTCTACCAGCTGAGCTAAGAAGGCTTTTTTCAACGATTTCAAAACGTTATTCCTTAATCGTAACACAAAATTAGGGCGTTTTTGGTTTCTGTGCAAGCCTTTTTAAAATAAAATTGCAAAAAAAACAGAATTAATGGATAAGGTTTTGATTTTCAAAAGATTAGTACAATATTTATTTTTGCAAGAATTTTAAAATAATCTCCTTAGATTTTTAATGTTTGTCTTCTTTAAAGAAATACCCTTGCTTTTTTGTCGTTTCTATCATTAATTCAAATTAGGATTTTACCTTTGTAGAAATAAAATTACGAATTAGGAGGTTCGTTTTACACAAAAATGACTTTACCAGAATTATTAAAACAAGACTTTTTATCCGAATTCCAATTTCAAGCCTCCCGTAGCGGTGGGGCAGGAGGGCAGAACGTGAATAAAGTTTCTACCAAAGTTGAACTAAGATTTAGCGTTTTGAATTCAAGTATTTTAGATGATTATCAAAAAGAATTAATCCAGAAAAAATGCAAGAATCAGATTAATTCAGAAGGTGAATTGATTATTGTATCGCAAGAAGAACGAACGCAATTACGAAACAAAAATACGGTAATTAAAAAGTTTAGAGAGTTGTTAATCAAGGCTTTAACGATTCCTAAAAAACGAATTAAAGTAACCCCAACCGCTGGAATGATTGCTGAAAGATTAAGGAATAAAAAAATGGCTTCTGAGAAAAAGGCAAATCGAGGAAGGGTTGGTTATTAGTTATTGGTTAATCTTTATTGGTAAAAACTCAGTGAAAACTATACTTCAATAATTAAAAATAATGACTCCAAAACAACATGGTTTTTTCTTTCCTGCTGAATGGCATCCGCACGTGGCTACATGGCTGACTTTTCCGCATAATGACCATTCGTGGCAAGGTGATAAATTAGCGAAAATGTATCCTCAATATTTTCAATTTATTAGAGCTATTTCAAAAGGTGAGAAAGTGTGCTTAAATGTTGATAATGAGGAACTTAAAGGCTTTATTTTAGAACAATTGCCGATTTATAGTATTGATGAAAATCAAATTGAAATACTCATAAATCCTACGAATGATGCTTGGTGTCGTGATCATGGACCTGCCTTTTTGATAAATCCTAAAACCCAAAAAAGGATGATTGTTAATTGGGGATATAACGCTTGGGGAGGAAAATATCCACCTTTTGATGATGATGATAATTTACCGATTAAAATTGCTAAATATCGTGGTTTGGAATACGTTACGCCTAATATTATTATGGAAGGCGGTTCGGTAGATTTCAATGGAAAAGGAACCGTTTTGACCAGTCGTTCGTGTTTATTAAATCCCAATCGAAACCCTCATTTGAATCAAGCTCAAATTGAAGAACATCTTTGTGATTATTACGGATTGGAGCAAGTTTTGTGGGTAAACGATGGAATTGTGGGTGATGATACGGACGGACATGTTGATGATACCGCCCGTTTTATTAATGAAGATACCGTTGTGGCGGTGGTGGAATACAACAAAAATGATGAGAATTATGAAGTCTTAAATGAGAACTTAAGACTAATGAAGCGAATGCGTCTGTTGAATGGTAAACAACTGAATGTCATTGAGTTACCTATGCCATCACCCGTGGTTATTGATGATTTCAGAACGCCAGGTTCTTACGCAAATTTTTTGATTTGTAATGCGGGCGTAATTGTGCCAACCTATCAATGCAAAAATGACGACATTGCCCTGGACATTCTTACTCAGGCTTTCAAAGGGCGTGAAATAATTGGTTTGGAGGCAACGAATATCATTTGGGGACAAGGGAGCTTTCATTGTCTTTCACAACAAGAACCAATGGCTTAATATAAAAATCTTAACATGAAACACACATTTTTTTACCTAATTTTGTTTATTCTCGGATTTACTTCCTGCAAATCCACAAAATTAATCACTGAGAATAAGTCCAAAAATTCAGTTCAATTCGCTGTATTTCAAGTAAAATCCTTAAAAGCCATCAATTTAGAGGAGGAATTAACCCTTGCTGATGAAGTTGTTTTGACGTATTCTTTAACCGCTCTTGATGAAAATAATAAGGTTGTTCAAGTGGCAAATGGGTCTTGGGGCGTTGAAAGTATCAAGAAAGGACAGGTGGTTTTGGGTGATAAATTTAAAAACATCGAACTGCAAATTCCGCTGAAAGGTAAAGTTCTATCATCAGTTGTTTTAACTGAAATTGATGATTATCAGAAAGCTCAAAATATGGTGAAAAAGATAAATGAATTTGGCGGTTTGGGTAAAATTCCTGCCATATTTATCTCTTTGGGCGAGTTTGAAACTCCTTTGGCGGTTGTGTTTGCAAGCCTACAAGCGGCAGGAATTGGATTGAAAGCGGCAGAGAAATTTGACCAAGATGATTTACTCGGGCAAAGCACTTTTGACCTTAACATTTCGACCATTTCGGATAAACAAAAAATGTATCCCATTAACCTTATTTTTGAGGGCGAACATCTTAAAAATAAATTTAGATACGAATTAAATTATGAGTTAAAAATCAAGTAATTAATTGTCTCAAAATGTTATTAACAATTTATTTCTCTTCAAATAAATATTTTTGCCCGTTGCTCATCAATGAATAGCACGCAATATTGGTTAGATTGTCTGGATAATTATTCGTATTTTTGCAACCTTAATACAATAAACTAACACGCTAAATAGTTAGAAATCATATCAGAAACTGTCAGAATGGCTTTTGATAAGTAGAAAGTTTCTGTTAAAAATCGTTTAAGATACCGCCATTTTAAGCATTAAGATTGAAAAATTATGACCCACATTATTAGAATTTTATACATATCAACCACTTGTTTTTTGCTTTGTTTCAACGCTATAAATGCTCAAATAGAACCCTATGCAATCAAAATTGGTAATCAAGTAATCACTCCCACTGAACTTTCACAAACCTATCGAAGACTTCTTCAAAGTGATAGCGTAAAGAAAGATAAATCAAGAGAATTTTTCGATAATTATCTAAACTATAAGTTAATGGTTTATGCCGCCCAACGTATGGGAAAGGATACTACCAAAGGTTTCAAAGAAGAGATTAATTCGTATCGCAAAGAGTTGGCAACCCCTTATTTAGTGGATAAAGTTCTTCTTGAAAAAATGATTCACGAAACCTATGAGCGTATGCGTGAGGAGGTTCGGGTTGCTCATATTTTTATCCCTGTGCCAAACAATGCAAGTCCTGCAGATACAATGGTGGCTTTTGATGAAATTAGAACTTTGCGTTTAAGAATTTTGAAAGGGGAGTCTTTTGAGCAAATTGCTAAAAATTACTCGCAAGATGGAAAGACGGCTGAAAAAGGTGGAGACATGGGTTTTATTGCAGTTTTGGAAAATAATTATGGCTTTGAAACTGCTGCCTATCGTAATCCAAAAGGAGAGGTTTCTCTACCCATCCGAACAGAAAAAGGGTATCATTTAGTGAAAGTTTTGGAGAAACGTTCTTCAAGAGGAAGGATTAAATTAGCACATATTCTGATTAGTGTTTCCCCAAATGACAATCCAGAAACAAATGTAACTGCCAAGAAAAAAATTGATGAGGCTTACGAATATTTAAAGAAAGGCGAGCCATTTGAGGGCGTATGTAGAATTTACTCAAATGACCCTAATACAAAGAATAAAGGCGGGGTTTTAAATAAACTTTATGAAGCTGGGACGTTGATTGATGAAAAAATGGCAAATGCGGTTTTTGCGTTGAGTGATAAAGGTGATTATACCGCCCCAATTCAGACTGCTTTGGGATGGCATATTTTTAGATTAGTTGAGAAAAAACCTTTGTTGAAATTTGAAGAATTAACTCAATTTATTCGTCAAAAAGTAACCGCTGATGTTTCCAGAGGGGCAATTATTAAAGGAAACTTAGTAAAACGCTTAAAGAAAGATAATAATTTTCAAGAATCTGTTTCTGTGAAGCAAGAAGCATTTGAAAGTTTTTATAAAGATAGAATGGGTAATGAAGATTATCTGGGAAAAACCATTTTCACGATTAATCAAACGCCATCAACCGTTCGTGAATTTTATAGTTTTGTCACTAAAACACAAAGACAATTAGCTAAAATTGGAGCGTTAAATGATAAATCTGAACGTGATTGGTACAACCTTTTCGTGGAAGACAGAAATTTGCGTTATGAAGAAAGTAACCTTGAAATTAAATATCCCGAGTTCCGTTCAGATGTACAGGACTTTCGAGAAGGAATTTTACACAAGGAATTTTTGAATGATAATGTACTTGACAAATCTTTGGATTCTTTGGCTCAATTAAGCTATTTTAATCAAAATACTCAGAATTATCAATACACAAATCGGGTTTTGGCAAAAGTCGTTTCAACAGATCGCCGTGAGACGATGGAACAGGCAAAGGCTTCGTTATTGAAAGCTCCTTATCCAATGAATCGTCGTTTTCCAGAGATTTATTTTGAGAAAGATAAATCCGATTTTTCGATTGATGCTCAAAAAATGCTCTACGATTTAACTATCATAATGACAAGAAATCGTGATTATACGATTGAAATAACGGGAAATTCAGACCCTGACGAAACCGAAACCATTTCATCTCAGAGAGCCAGAAAAATCGTTAACTATTTGATTAGTAAGGGTATATCCCCTGCAAAGATTCTTGAAAAAGATGATGGAAAATATAAACCAGTATCAAAAACTGAACGGTCTAAAAATATGCGGGGCGGTATTAAATTCTTTTCAAACTCAATGGATGATTTGGTAAAAAGGTTTAATGCCTTGAAACCTGGAAGTCTAACTGCCGAAGAACGTTATTTTAAAAGAGGAGATAACGAATTTTTAGATTCAATAAATTGGATAGTCGGCGAAAGTAGCTATGAAGTGAAAGGCAGACAAGTTTGGGTAAATATTCAGCAAGTGGAAGAACCCAGACCAAAAACTTTTAAAGAGGCTCGTGGACAAGTAGTGAAGGAGTACCAAACGGTTTTATTTAATGATTTAATCAATCAGTTGAAGGCAAAATATCCAGTGGTTTTAAATCAGGATGAGTTGAATAGGGTTTTGAATTAGATTTTTCTTAACACTTTTTAACTTAATCACCATACCAATCTACTCCACAAAAAGCGTTATCTTTACGTGTTATTTTAATATTTTTGTACATGAAATTTCTAAAAAATCTTTTTTTATTACTAACCATTACCGTACTATTTAATCACGGAACAACAGCTCAAACGCCCATTGTACTTGATAAAATAATTGCGAAGGTGGACAATTACTATTTGCTAAAATCTGAGTTGGAAGCACAGTTTCAACAGGCTTCACAAAATGGGCAACAAGCACCACCAAAATGTCAACTATTAGAAAGCCTTGTGGTGGGAAAATTGATGTTAGCAAAGTCTGAAATTGACTCCGTAACGGTTGAAGAAAAACGCATTGATTCAGAACTTAACTCTCGAATGGAGCAAATGGAGCAGCAATTTGGCTCGCAAAAGAATATTGTTGAGGCTTACGGAAAGACAATTGCCTCTTTAAAAGATGAGCTTCGTTCTGCCATAAAAGAACAAATGGTTACTCGTAAAATGCAAGAGAAAATTACGAGTGATGTGAAGGTTACGCCCAAAGAAGTCAGACGTTTTTACGAAGCAATTCCCAAAGATTCTTTGCCATATTTGCCTTCTGAAGTTGAAATTGGACATATTATTAGAATGGCGAAAACAACGAAAGCTCAAAAGGACGAACTTTATAGAAGGCTTCTGGATTATAAAAAGCGGGTTGAAAATGGAGAAAAATTTGATGAGTTAGCAAAACTTTATTCAGAGGATATTGGTTCGGGAAAAAGAGGCGGTGATTTAGGTTTTTCTAAACGTGGAGCGATGGTTGCCCCTTTTGAAGCGGCAGCTTTAAAATTGAAACCAAATCAAATGTCGGATGTGGTTGAATCTGAATTTGGGTATCATTTAATTAAACTATTAGAAACTCGTGGACAAGAATATCATGCTTTGCATATTCTTTTACGCCCTGATTATCAGCGACTTGATGTTACTGAACCTACTCGTTTTTTGGACAGCATTCGGGTTTTAATCCAACGTGATACTTTGAAATTTGATAAAGCAGCTAAATTACATTCAGAAGATAAATCAACCCAAGATGCAGGCGGAATGTTGATTGACCCACAGTCTCGTTCAGTAAGGATGCCTTTGGATGGCACGATGGAATCGGGTTTATATTTTACGGTAGATACGATGAAAGTTGGAACTGTCTCAGCACCAATGGCTTACAGAACCGAAGATGGTCGTTCAGCGATGAGAATTTTGTATTACAAAACAAAACACGCCCCACATTTTGCCAATTTGCAAGACGATTTTCAAAGATTATCTAATTATACTTTGAATCGTAAAAGAAATACTGCCATCGAAAAATGGTTTGCCAAAGCAAAAGAAGATGTTTTTATTTATGTGGTGGAAGAATACAAAGAGTGTAATATTATGAAGATGAATGGGAATTAGAGATTAGGAAATAGGTTACTGGTTATTAGTAACTCGTTATTTGCTATAATATTTTCAAAACCATTAACAAATAATTAATAATCAATAACTAATCCCAACTATTGGCAATAGTTTTGTTTATATTTAAGAAGTGTCAGGTAAATTTGCCTGACACTTTGATTTTTATTCAAATTCAAAATACAACTTATTAAAAAATATGGCTCAATACCAATCAGACGTTGAAGCAGTTGATGCTTTAAGAGAATCTTACCAAAAACTTACTACTGAAATCGGGAAGGTAATTATCGGACAAGAAGATACCGTCAGAATGTTGCTTACTGCTATTTTTTGTCAGGGACACTGTTTGCTTGTGGGCGTTCCAGGATTAGCGAAAACGTTGTTGATTCACACCATTGCCGAGGCGTTGGATTTAGATTTTAATCGAATTCAGTTTACCCCCGATTTAATGCCTTCTGACATTGTGGGTTCAGAAACGTTGGATAATGAGCGTAATTTTAGGTTCGTAAAAGGACCTATTTTTGCCAATATTATCCTTGCCGATGAAATTAACCGTACACCACCAAAAACGCAATCTGCCTTGCTTGAAGCCATGCAGGAATATGCAGTAACGGTGGCAGGACATAAATATCCTTTGGAAAAGCCATTTTTCGTACTGGCAACTCAAAACCCAATTGAACAAGAAGGTACATATCCATTGCCAGAGGCTCAATTAGACCGGTTTATGTTTATGGTAAAATTGGATTATCCTTCTTACCAGTCAGAATTGGATATTGTAAAAAGTACGACTTCGGATAGAAAATACAAAATACAAAAGCAGGTTACGGGACAACAAATTTTAGAATTTCAACAGTTGGTACGACGAGTTCCTGTGGCGGATAATGTGGTGGAATATGCCGTGAAATTAGTCCATAAGACTCGTCCAAATACAGAAATGGCGAATGAAACTTGCAACAAATATTTGGAATGGGGTGCAGGACCAAGGGCATCACAAAATTTGATTTTAGCGGCAAAATGTAATGCTCTTTTAAACGGAAAATATTCACCAGATATTGAAGATGTGAAAGCGGTTTCAATGGCGGTGCTTCGTCATAGAATTGTAAGGAATTTTAAGGCTGAAGCCGAAGGCGTTTCGGTGGAGGATATTGTGCGGAAGATCATGTAGAATTAAAATTGTATAGAATTTACCAGATAGCTACTGAGTGCTAAATTTTTCGTATATTTATG
>JAYVRF010000015.1:0-11648 GCA_043756925.1 Arcicella sp.
ATGTTTCGGTAAACGAAAAAATTGAAAAATTCACCGTTGGGCGTGACCCCGAATTTGACATACTCCTTGCACAATTTGATGTGCAAGGTTCATTGGCACATACCCAAATGCTCGAAAGTATTGGGCTATTAGAAAAATCAGAACTGTCTGATATTCAAGCAGAATTGAAGAATATTTATGCTGAAATCCAATCTAAGAATTTTATTATTGAAGAAGGAATTGAAGATGTCCATTCACAGGTAGAACTACTTTTGACTCGTAAATTAGGCGAAGCAGGTAAAAAAATCCACTCGGGGCGTTCAAGAAATGACCAAGTTTTAGTGGACTTAAAGCTTTTCACCCGTTCTCGTTTGCAAGAAGTAGCTGAGGCAAGTAATAATCTCTTTGAACTCTTAATTTCATTGAGCGATAAGTTCAAAAATGTGCTTTTGCCAGGGTATACTCACCTCCAAATCGCTATGCCTTCCAGTTTCGGATTGTGGTTCGGGGCGTATGCTGAAGGACTTGTGGACGATATGGAAATGCTCCAAACGGCATATAAAATAGCCAATAAAAATCCTTTGGGTTCGGGTGCGGGCTATGGTTCATCGTTTCCATTAAACCGCATGATGACCACGGAACTCCTTGGTTTTCAAGAACTTCATTATAATGTAGTATATGCACAAATGTCTCGTGGGAAGACAGAATTATTTGCTACAACCGCCATTGCTCAAATTGCGTCAACACTTTCACGATTGGCGATGGATATTTGTTTGTATAATTCTCAGAATTTTGATTTCATCAAATTACCCGATGAAATGACTACGGGAAGTTCAATTATGCCCCACAAAAAGAATCCTGATGTTGCCGAATTATTAAGAGGGAAAACCAACCGTTTGAAAGGCTTACCCAATGAAATTCAGTTAGTTATGGGAAATCTTCCCTCGGGTTATCACCGTGAAATGCAGATTTTGAAAGAGATTTTGATGCCCGCTTTTGATGAAATTTTGACTTGTTTGGATATGACTTATTTCATGCTCTCGAATATTAAAGTAAAAGAGGATATTTTAGTGGACGAAAAGTACGATATGCTGTTTTCAGTAGAAAGGGTCAATGAATTAGTTTTGCAGGGAATACCGTTCCGTGAGGCTTATAAAATCATTGGAAATGAAATAAACTCGGGTACGTATTCACCAAATCGAAATTTGAATCATACCCACGAAGGGAGCATTGGAAATTTATGTAACCCTCAGATTGCCAACATGATGCAAGAGGTTTTGAGTAGATTTAATTTTGAAAAAGCTGAATTGGCGATTGATAATTTGTTGAAATAGTTTTCGATGTTAGATAATCGTTTTTCGATGTTCGGATACCAAACATCGAAAAATGAACATCTACTTTCCTTGTGCTTCCACAACCGCAATTGAAACCATGTTCACAATCTCACGCACCGACGAACCTAATTGTAACACATAAACTGGTTTTTTTAGACCCAATAAAATGGGTCCAATGTATTCAATATCAGATGTTTCTTTTAATAAATTATACGCAATATTTGCCGCTGAAAGATTCGGAAAAATCAAGGTATTGGCTCCTTCTTCCGCTAATTTTGAAAACGGATAATTCTCTTTAATTAACTCATTATCAAAAGCTAAATGAGCTTGCATTTCACCTTCCACAATCATTTCAGGATGCTTTTTTTGTAAAATTGCCGTTGCCTCACGCATTTTCAAAGCATCTTCACCATTGGCAGTTCCAAAGTTTGAATACGTCAATAAAGCAATTCTTGGTTTCAAATTAAATTGCTCAACGGCTTTGGCAGTGAGTTCTGTTATTTCAACAATATCTTCCACGGTTGGATTGAAATTTACCGTGGTATCGGAGAAAAATACGGGTCCTTTTTTCGTGAGTAGAATATACATACCCGATACCCTTTTTACGCCATCTTCACGACCAATAATTTGCAAAGCGGGACGAATCGCATCTGGATAATTACGAGTCAAACCCGAAATAACACAATCTGCATCCCCCGTTTCAACCATCATAGAACCAAAATAACTCCGAACTTGCATCTGTTTATGAGCTTCGTATTGGTTGTATCCTTTTCGTTTACGTTTTTCAAAGAATAAATCTCCGTATTGTTTCAACCGTTCAACCATTTCGGGCGAACGAGTGTCAATAATCTCTACATCACATAAATCTAAACTATGAGAGGCAATTAGACCTTTAATTTTCTTAATATCTCCCAACAAAATTGGCGTACAAATTCCTTCATCCTTCGATTGTTGAACGGCTTTTAACACTTTCAAATTCTCAGCATCGGCAAAAACAACCCGCTTCGGTGAACGTTTAGCACGATTGACGATGTATTTCATCATTTGATTATCCAGTCCTAACCTTTTACTCAACTCCAATTCATAAGCATCCCAATCTTGAATAGGATTTTGAGCCAATCCAGATTCCATTGCCGCACGTGCAACGGCGGGGGCAACGGTGGTAATCAGACGTGGGTCAACGGGTTTTGGAATGATGTAAGTACGCCCAAAAGTGAGGTTTTTTTCGTTATAAGCTAAGTTTACAATGTCTGGAACGGGCTTTTTTGCTAAGGCAGCTAATGCCTTTGCCGCTGCCATTTTCATATTTTCATCAATTTCAGTAGCTCTTACGTCCAAAGCACCTCTAAATATATACGGAAATCCCAAAACATTATTAACTTGATTCGGAAAATCCGAACGACCCGTCGCCATGATGATGTCTTCACGGGCGGCAACGGCTTCTTCATAAGAGATTTCTGGCGTTGGATTTGCCATCGCAAAAACGACCGCATCTTTCGCCATTGATTTAATCATTTCTTGGTTAACGATATTGCCAACCGATAATCCCAAGAATACATCTGCATCCACCATTGCATCTGCGAGTGTATGAATGTCAGTACGTTCAGTAGCAAAAGGGGTAACATATTTATTCAAATCTGTACGAAATTTTGAGATTAATCCATCCTTATCGAACATTAAAATATTCTCTACTTTTGCTCCTAAACCCAAATATAATTTCATGCAAGAAAGAGCCGCTGCACCCGCACCCGAAACCGTGAAACGACAATCTTCAATTTTCTTTCCAACAATTTCCAAAGCATTTAACAAAGCCGCACCCGAAATGATGGCGGTTCCGTGCTGGTCGTCGTGCATGATGGGAATATTGAGTTCTTTTCTGAGCCTTTCTTCAATCTCAAAACATTCAGGCGACTTAATATCTTCCAGATTTACACCCCCAAAAGTAGGTTCCATAATTTTAACCGTTCTGATGAGTTCTTCGGGGTCTTCGGTATTTAATTCTATATCAAAAACATCAATATCCGCAAAGATTTTGAACAAAACTGCCTTGCCTTCCATGACGGGTTTTGAGGCTTCTGCACCAATATTTCCTAAACCTAAAACGGCTGTTCCGTTTGAAATAACTGCTACCAAATTACCCTTTGCGGTATATTTATAGACATTCTCACGATTGGCGGCAATTTCTAAACAAGGTTCAGCTACGCCAGGGGAATAGGCTAAGGAAAGGTCACGTTGCGTTTCAGTTTCTTTGGTAGAGATAACGGCAATTTTGCCAGGGCGACCTTTGGAGTGGTAATCTAAGGCATCTTGTTTTCGGATAGGATTTTGACTCATGGGGTAATAGTTTTATTTTTAATTAGTTAACATTCGCAAAAATACAACAGGAAGACGACTAAGCGGGAGTTTATCGTTGATATGTTTTTCTTTTAAATTGTGTGAAGAAATCATAAATTAGTGCTTTATGTCAACAGAAAAGAAAATGACAGCCATAATAGAAATTAATATTTTAGAAAATGCTCTAATTAAATTGAAAAGCCATGTGTTGTTAGTAATGTTAATCAACCGTAACTCGCCAATTTCTCTCAAAAATCTTCCCCAAGCCCAACTCAATTATCCCTTCTTTCTCAGTCAATTCTTGGGTATGATTTGCCGAATCGGCAATGCCACACCAAGGTTCAATGCAAACAAAATTAGCATCTTTTGCCGCCCAAATTCCTAAGTATGGAAAGCCTTCAAAACCAAACTTTAATTGATGATTTGTTTTGTCAGATTTCAAAATAACCGAGGTAGATTCAAGGTTTTTCAAGACAATGGCATCGTCATAAAATAATTTTTTTGTCAGATTTAATTTACTTGTATCTATCATAAAATCAGAAGGTTGCGTTTCGATTAAACCCTCTGGCGTAAGTCCCCATCGCTTGAAAGTTTCGGTTTTATCGAACTTCAAATAATAGTCTTCATAAACTGTATTTTCTGACAAAGGAACGGCAAAAGCGGGATGCCCGCCCACTGAAAAATACATTTTATTTTTCTCAATATTTTTTACTGAATAAGTAACCTTCAACGTATTATTTTCCAACGTATAAATTAAGCGAAATTCAAATTTGAAAGGATAAACTTTTAGCGTATTTTCATCATGAGTTAGTAAAAAAGTAGCACTACTTTCTTCCGATTTTTCAACGATAAATTCTCTGTCACGAGCAAATCCATGACGTGGAAGGGTATATTCTTGTCCCTCAAAACGATACGTATTTTCTTTCAAAGAACCCACAATCGGAAACAAAACGGGTGATGATTTACCCCAAAATGTGGGGTCGGCATTCCACATATATTCCGTTTGATTTTCGATATTGAAAATGCTCATAAGTTCTGCCCCTTTTGGGTTTATTTGGATGGTGAGGGATTGGTTTTTTAGGGTTTGCATGGAAGAATTTTTGTTTGTGCAAATTTACATAATCATGGTAGCTTTACAGTTAGGAAATATGGATAGAAAAGTCCAAAATGCATAAAATTGAGAAAAAACCTCTAAATTAAGACCTCATACCTAAAAAGAAACTTTCTAAACTTTGAACGGGTTATATTTGTATGGAAACAAAAACTACTGTTGATAATCCCATTATTACTTCAAAACTTCAAAATCCAGCTTTTGCTTGGGGACTCATGGCTCTTTTAGCGGTCATTTGGGGGAGTTCATTTATTCTTGTCAAGAAAAGTTTAGCTATTTTTGATGCTCCACAAGTAGGTTCATTGCGTATTGTGGCGGCTTTTTGTTTTTTCTTGCCTTTCTTTCTTTTCAATATCAAAAAAATTCCTCTTCAAAAAGCTCATCTATTTTTATTGGTTGGGTGTTTGGGAAACCTTTTTCCAGCCTATTTATTTTCTTTGGCAGGTTCAAAATTAGATAGTGGCGTTTCGGGGGCTTTGAACTCAACAACGCCCCTGTTCACGCTTATCGTTGGTGGACTATTCTTTGGAAATATCATCACAAAACAGCAAGTTTTTGGTATTATTTTGGGGTTCGTCGGAGCATTGTTATTGATACTGGCAGGAACAAAAGGCTTGCAATTTAACAACTATGCTTTTTACGTAATTGCGGCTACGGTTTTGTACGGTTTCAATCTAAATATTACCAAAAAATATATAACAGGACTTAATTTAAGTCCTTTTTTGATTACTGCCTTCATCTTTATGACCATCGGACCAGTGGCAATTGTGGTATTATTTACAGGAGATTTCATGGATAAAGTAACACTTCCAGAAGCTCAACTGCCTCTGATTTACTCCCTGCTTTTGGGTGTTTTGGGTTCAGCGGTTGCCATGGTGCTTTTCAATAAATTAATTCAAGTAACCAGTGCCATTTTAGCAAGTTCTGTAACTTACTTAATTCCAATCGTTGCCATCCTTTGGGGAATTCTTGACGGGGAAGCTATACAAATTCAGCACTTTGTTGGCATGGGAATCATTTTAGTTGGTGTATATTTGGTGAATAAATCTTAATTAGGTCGTAGGTATGAGGTAAAATTTGCAAAATACCTACGACCTTATAAATTTTACCTCAAAATAAAATGCTAAAAGCAACCGTTAATTCACAAACCTTTGATATTCAGTCGAATAAGAACGATATTTCTGTTAATTCACAGCCTTTCTCTTGGGATTTGGTTGAAATTAAGGACGGAAATTTCCATGTAATTTATAACCATAAATCCTATAATGCGGAGGTTTTGGAGGCTGATTATCAGGCAAAATCTTTTCTAATTAAGATAAATAATACAAAATATTCTGTTGCAGTAAAAGATCGTTTTGACATTCTTCTTGATCAATTAGGCATGAGCAACGCCAATTCTGCAAAAGTAAACGACCTCAAAGCACCGATGCCAGGACTTATTGTAGACATTAAAGTGCAAGTGGGCGATACCGTAAAAAAGGGCGATACAATCTTAATTCTGGAAGCTATGAAAATGGAAAACGTGTTGAAAGCCACGGGCGAAGGAATAATTAAAACTATCAAAATTGCTCCAAAACAAAACGTGGAAAAAAATCAAGTGATGATTGAATTTGAGTAAAAATAAAAAAATGACAGACATAGCCGCTCTCCGTGAGAATTACACAAAAGGTAGTTTAGACGTTTCTGACGTAAGCCTTTCGCCCATTGAACAATTCCAAAAATGGTTTGATGAAGCCGTTTCCAGTGAATTGCTTGAACCCAATGCTCTTTTGCTTTCAACCGTTTCCAACGAGGGAAAACCCTCTGCCAGAATTGTTCTATTGAAAGGATTAGATAATGGTTTCAAGTTTTATTCCAACTATTTAAGTCGAAAAGGAACGGAATTAATTGAAAATAAAAATGCTTGCATTACTTTCTTCTGGGCAGAATTAGAACGTCAAGTTAGGATTGAGGGAACGATTGAAAAAGTATCTCCCGAAGAATCAGACGAGTATTTCCAAAGTCGTCCGAATGGAAGTCAGATTGGTGCGTGGACATCGAATCAAAGTATGGTGATTGAAAATCGGGAAGTTTTGGAAGAAAGAGAACGATATTTAATTAATAAATTTGGGGATAATCCAATTCCACGTCCACCACATTGGGGCGGATATAGACTTGTACCAGATTACATTGAATTTTGGCAAGGTCGTCCGTCTCGTTTGCATGACAGAGTTGCTTACACTTTATTGGAAAATGGAGAGTGGAAGATTGAAAGGCTTTCGCCTTAGACTTTAACTGCAAGGACGGAAAGACACAAAACAGTTTCCGTATCAATTGCAAAGACGAAAAATAGTTTTAATTGCAAGGGCAAAAAATACAAATAAAAAATCCTTTGTGTCTTCCCGTCCTTGCGGTTTTTTAAATCAAACTTCCCAAATCCTTCACTCCCAAGCGTTTATAACTCGTAAACCCTTCGCCAAATTCAACGCCAATAGCGTGACCCATTTCACGGTTGCGAGCTTCCAAAAATTTCAAAAAGGCAGGTGATGATAAGTAAGAATCTGGATCAGAAGAATTTGGGTCATGAAACTGGCTTTTAAAAGCACGAATTGAAGCCTCTTTTTGCTCCCAAAAGTTGGAAATATCAACAATGAAATCTGGTTTTAAATAGCGGTCTTGAATGTAATGATAAACATTTTTTGGTCGCCATTCTTTTTGTGGTTTTCCATTATCTCCCAAAGTCTCAATCATTCTTAAACCTGACTTAAAACAAGCATCAACTGCTAAATTACAACTTTTTATATGATCTGGGTGACGGTCTTCGTAGGCATTTGCCAACACAATTTCGGGTTGAAACTTTCTGATTACTTGAATCAATTTCATCAAATGTTCTTCGTCATTCATGAAAAAACCATCTCTGAAACCTAAGTTCTCACGAGCATGAATTCCTAAGATTTTTGTAGCTTCAATTGATTCCGCCAAACGTATTTCGGGTGTGCCACGTGTGCCTAATTCTCCACGAGTAAAATCCACAATTCCCACTTTTTTTCCTTGGGAAATGGAAGAACAAATTGTTCCTGAGCAACCTAATTCGGCATCGTCAGGATGTGCAGCCATTACGAGTATATCTAATTTCATGAGGTTTAATTTATGATTAATTTTCAATACTAAATATTCAATTTTCAAGTGAATTCCCGAAACCACTTGAAAATTGAAAATTAAACATTCAGCAATGAAAATTATCTGATTATTACTTAACAAAAAGAGTGAATAGATTTCTCTACTCACTCTCCATTTATTTCTTTAATGAAAGATTATTGAATTCTTAACCGTCTGCCCGCTCTCAAACTTGACGAAACTCTCATGCCATTCATCTTGGCTAATTTATCAACGGATATTCCCGCACGATTAGCAATTGAATAAAGCGAATCACCATAATGTGCGGTTGTCCAAGCAGTTCTGCGAGTCATTACTTTATTTCCTGCATCACCATATTCATTGCCTAATGCCAGTCCGTAAGTATCAAAAACTCTGGCAGAAACTAATAAATGGTCTGCGACTGGTTCAGAACCCGCTCCTGAAAAATTGAAAACGTAGGTTGGATTAAATGGATTTCCTTCATAACGAGTTTCAAAATGCAAATGGGAGCCTGTGCTTCTTCCTGTGCTTCCACCCAAACCGATTTGGTCGCCCGCTTTCACATAAGTACCTGATTCAAAATTTTGTTGAGAAAGGTGCCCATACAGCGTTTCAAGTCCATTATAATGACGAATCACCATAAATTTACCATATCCACCATTGTTATATCCAGAAACTCGAACGATGCCATCAAAGGCAGCATAAACTGGGTCGCCAGTTTCTAAGTCAATATCAACACCTGCGTGCAGGCGACTCCAACGAGGTCCAAAAGGAGAAGTTAACTTTGGAGTATTATTAGGAACAGACCAAAAACGACCTTGATCTTTGTTGTATAATTCAACATCAACAACATCATCAAATTCTTTCGCATCAATTCCATACGGGTCAATATTAGTGGCATCCCAAATCGAATAATAGGAGGCAACCGACACAAAATCATCACTTCCTTCAAACTTTGTTTCTTCTTCAAGTTCAATAATTAGCGGTTCTCTTTCATCAATTGAAGTTGTGTCAAAACTACTTACCGAAGCGTTTAAGGCTTTTGAAGGTTCATATTTGCTGGAGGCTGTAACTGCTGCGGAAGCCTCAACCGTATTTTCTACTTCGTAAGAATTGTTGAATTTTAGTTTCGGTAATTCATCCAAAACTTCTTCTTTTTTCTCTTTCTCTTTATATAAACCTGTATTGTTCTTCACGTTAATCTTAGGGTTCTTTTTGAAAGAACCAGATTCCTGAGCCGAGACTGTGAAAGTGCCTACGCAAAATGTAAAAAATAAAATGTTTTTTAATCTTTTCATATCTTAATTCAATGAGTGAATGATATAACAATAGAATGATGGCGTAATGATATTCTGTCATTCACTCATTCTATCAATATATCATTGATTTAGTCCTCCTGTTCTGTCAACCATCTCTCCGCATCAAGAGCCGCCATACAACCTGTACCTGCGGCGGTTACTGCCTGACGATAAATGTGGTCTTGGGCATCACCAGAGGCAAAAATACCTTTAATGTTTGTGTAACTCGTTCCTTTTTCAGTAATAATATAACCCGCTTCGTCCATATCCAAAAATCCCTTAAAAATGTCCGTATTGGGTTTGTGTCCGATTGCAACGAAGAAACCCGTTATGGGTAATATCGTTTCAATATTGGTTATATGATTCTTTATCATTACGCCCGTTACACCGTTATCGTCTCCTAAAATCTCTTCCGTCTGGGAATTCCAGTGCAACTGAATTTTTGGATTTGATGTAACTCGTTTTTGCATAATTTGTGACGCCCGTAATTCATCTCTACGAACAATCATGTGTACTTTTGAGCAAAGATTTGCTAAATAAGTTGCCTCCTCAGCAGCAGTATCTCCACCGCCCACAATTGCTACTTCTTGATTACGGAAAAAGAACCCATCACAAACCGCACAAGCTGAAACGCCACGACCGTTATATTTCTCTTCTGAAGGCAAACCAAGCCATTTTGCCGACGCACCCGTGGCAATAATAACGGACTCAGCGTGGATTTCGTGTGTACCGTCAATGAAAACTTTTTTTGGGGATGAATCAAAATCTACCGAAGTAGCCATGCCGTATCTGACATCAGTTCCGAACCTACGAGCTTGTTTTTCAAGGTCTTGCATCATTTCGGGTCCTTGAATTCCGTCGGCATAGCCTGGAAAATTCTCAACATCATTTGTTATTGTCAATTGACCTCCTGGTTGCGGTCCTTGATACATCATCGGATTTAATCCTGCCCGTGAGGCATAAATTGCTGCGGTGTAACCTGCGGGTCCTGAGCCTATGATTAGGCACTTGGTATGCTCTGCCATGCTTATTTTTGTACTATGAATAGTGCTTTTTGTGTAATTAAAATCTTGTGATTCTGTCTGAATTCTCAACAAAAAAATTTGCACAAAAATTGCACATTAATTTAGAAATCGCAAGAAACTAATAAGTAAGATTGGGTAGAAGAAGACGTAATATATTGATTATCAACACGATAGATTATTTAATTATGGGGTAACTAATTAAATGTTACTGTAATTTTTATGACAATAAAAAATTAAAAATTCTATGATGTACCACCAAGGTTTATTTTATTTTTTAGTAAATGGTCATTAATATAAATTTATTCCTAAAAATTTGTACTTATTTTGCGATTAAATGCTTAAGCCAACTTTCAATACCGACCAACAAATCCTTGAACATCTTGCTAAAAATGATGTTCGGGCTTTTGATTTTTTGTATAATAAGTATTTTTCAAAACTCTACGGGGCGGTTTACAAGCGTTTACAGAATCAAGAATTAACGGAAGAGGTTGTCCAAGAATTATTCATTTCTTTGTGGGAACGCCGTGGTGTTTTAACCATTTCTACTACGATTGAAACTTATCTTTTTTCCTCAGTAAAATACCTTGTTATTGCTCAATATAAGAAAAATAATCTCTTTGAAAAGTATTCAAACAGTTTAAATCCAGAGGTGGATGATAATAATTTCACGGAACAAGTTGTTGCTTTTGATGAACTGAATGCGGCGTATCAAAATTCTTTAAAATTACTTCCAGAACGTTGTAGGGAGATTTTCTTGCTGAAAAGAACGGGGCTTTCCCAACGTGAAATTTCTGAAAAAATGGACATTTCTGAAAAAACCGTAGAAAACCAAATGACTAAAGCCTTGAAAATTTTGAGAGAGGCTTTGAGTGATTATACGGTGTTGATGGTTTTGTGGTTATATTTCCCGAATGTGTGAATGATGTAACAATTTTCGATTTTCGTGTAATACTTAACAACTGAAAAGAGACAACCTTTGCGTTTCAAAATCCGTTTTATAATCATTTTAACTTAATTGATTTATGCCTCACATCGCCATTATTTCTGTCAGTATTCGTCCCGACCGTAAAAGTCATCGTGTTGCCTTGTATTTTGAGAACTATTTAGTTGATAATAAGTTAGCTACGACTGAAATTCTTGATTTGAGAGAATACAATTTTCCAATTTTCAACGAAACTTTGAAAACACAGAAATACCCCGATAATCAGACACTTGAATATGCTAAAAAAATTAATTCTGCCCATGGTGTTATCATCGTTACTCCTGAATATAATGGTGGAATACCAGCGAGTTTAAAGAATGCAATTGATGTGTTGTACGATGAATGGAGGCATAAACCTACGGGAATTGTAACTGTTTCGTCAGGACCATTTGCGGGAAATCAAGGCTTGGTTTCCTTGCAATTTACGCTTTGGAAAATGAAGGCTTGGACGGTTACTGAAATGTTTTC
>JAYVRF010000016.1:0-11617 GCA_043756925.1 Arcicella sp.
CCGTAGTCGTTTAGAAGAACAATTCTCGAATTATAAACACTACGAAGCCGACATTCGTGAGGTTTCGCAATTGGAAGTTATTTTTAAAGAATACGGAACGGATATTAAATGTGTGCTTCATACGGCAGCACAACCTTCACACGATTGGGCAGCAAAAGAACCTTTCACTGACTTCACAGTAAACGCAAATGGAACTTTGAATATGTTGGAAATGACCCGTCAGTATTGTCCAGAGGCAGTTTTTATGTTTACTTCAACCAATAAAGTTTACGGAGATAATCCCAATTTTTTGCCTTTAATTGAAACAGAAACTCGTTTTGAAATTGATGCCAATCATCCCTATTTTGAGCATGGTATTGACGAAAAGCACAGCATTGACCACACAAAACACTCATTATTTGGAGCTTCAAAAGTAGCGGCAGATGTTTTGGTGCAAGAATATGGTAGATATTTTGGAATGAAAACTGGTGTGTTCAGAGGAGGGTGTTTAACGGGTCCAAATCACTCTGGAACTCAATTGCACGGTTTCTTGGCATATTTAATGAAATGTGCGATAACAGGAAATCATTATACTATTTTTGGTTACAAAGGAAAGCAAGTACGGGATAATATTCACTCGTATGATTTAGTAAATATGTTTTGGCATTTCTATCAAAATCCACGGGCGGGCGAAGTTTACAATGCTGGCGGAGGACGTTTTGCTAACTGTTCAATGTTAGAAGGAATAGCGATTTGTGAAGAACTGACAGGCAAAAAGATGAGTTATAGTTATTCGGAAACCAATCGGGTTGGTGACCATATTTGGTATATTTCAGACTTATCAAAATTCAAATCTCATTATCCAACATGGAATTGGACTTTTGGTTTACACGAAACCTTAGAACAGATTCACGATGGAATTGCTTCGAGATTGTAATAATAAAATTGTAGCGTAAGATTAGACCACGGATGAACCCGCAACGGAGTTTGGTTCATCCGTGGTCTGACTTTGAGTAAAACACTTTTGTTACTATTTTAAAGGAATAATTAACTTCTCGCCACGTTCCGACATATCTTTTGTCTTCTTGTTGGCATCCATTAAAGCCTGTTTACTGATACCATATTTCTGAGCCACAACTCTAAGAACATCGCCAACTCCAACCGTATGAATCGTCTGAACTTTAACGTTCAATTTCGTTACCCCAACCTTAATTCCCTCTTGCGAAATGCCAGGATTAAGGGCTTGTAACGTTGCTTTGCTGATATGATAACGATTGGCAATTCCATAGAATGTCTCACCCGATTGAACGGTGTGCGAAATTGTTTCTCCTTTGGGAATTTCTACTTTTTGGGGTTCTTCTTTTACCTTTTCTTCTTTTTTAACGACTTCTACTTTCTTTTCCGCTTTTTTCTCAACGTCTTTTGCTACATTATCTTCACCAGTTTCCTCCAAAGCCTGAGGAATAATAACGGGTTCAGCACCATTTTGTCCAGATATTGCCGTGGTGTTTGGTCGTTTACTTACCAAATCATCATCATTTACGCCATCATCTTTCATAGATTGCCAACCTACAAAAAGTAAGGCTACGACCATGGCAATAAGCACAAATAATGTAATAGTGGGAAGTTTTGAAGTTTCTTCAACGGGGCGAGGATTACGGTTGTCTTCCATGATTTTGTAAGGATGTTTAAGGAATTATAGGATTTGGGATTAATTATTAGGGATTTGGTTATTGGGAATTAGGTATTTTGGGATTAGTTATTGGAGATTGAGTAAAATTTAATTTATCATTAATCCCAAATCCCTAATTATCTATTCACTGATAACTAATTCCAAATAATCAATCCCTAATTAACTGAACCCTTTAATTCAGTAACCATTTCAGCTACTTTTTCACTCAGTTCAGTTTTATACGATTGCAATTTAATAGCAATTTCCTGATTTTCAATGCCTAACATCTGAATTGCAAGAATTCCAGCGTTTTTTGCTCCGTTCAAGGCAACTGTTGCCACAGGAACTCCCGAAGGCATTTGCAAAATTGATAACACTGAATCCCAACCATCAATTGAATTTGAGGACTTCACGGGTACGCCAATGACGGGCAACGTCGTAACGGAGGCAACCATTCCTGGCAGATGTGCCGCACCACCAGCCCCCGCAATGATGACCTTCACGCCACGCTCACGAGCAGTTTGGGCATATTCGACCATTTTTAAAGGAGTACGATGAGCCGACACGATGTCAATTTCATAAGCAACGCCAAAATATTTGCAAATTTCTACGGCTTCTTCCATGACTTTAAGGTCTGAAATACTGCCCATTATTATTCCTATCATTTTGTTAATTTACGTTTATCCAAAAAGCACTAATTCACCATTTTTCATTTTAGGTTTGATATAATTTTCAGTAGAAGTCAAACCTAAACGTTCATTTCCGATGTTTGTGTAATTGTTATCTATCTCAAAACCAATGAATTGTCTTCCTAATTTCTTAGCGGCAACCGCCGTTGTCCCACTGCCCATAAAAGGGTCAAGAACGATTGAAGTATTGCTTTTGGTAGTTAATTTTATTAAAAATTTCATCAATTCCAAAGGTTTTTGGGCTTCGTGGAATTTTGTTTCGCTTGTCCCAAATCCAAATTCTAATAAATTGGTAGGCGAAGTTCCATTGATTTTACAGTCTTCAATATTGATTGCTCCAACGCCATTTTTAAGAATATTATCCGTAATAGTAACTTTATAAGGTTTAAAAAACCAAGCAATTGGTTCATAAATTGGAGCAAGATTTCCCAAACGCCAACCTTCCCAATCAGAGGCTTCTTGTTCCAGACCCCTTTTTTCTAAAACGCCCGAAATCCGTTGAGCTCGATGATGAGCCGAAGGTTTTTTCCAAGCTAAAACATCTTTCAACAAAAAACCACTATCCTCCAAAGCATTAATGGCTCTGTGCAAAGTTCTCCTTGCTCCAAAAATAAAAACCGAAGAACCTTCCTTCATAATTGGAAAAGTTAATTTCGCCCAGCTCTCACACCATTCTTGATATTCTTTACCACTATTCCTATCGGCAGAACTCCATCCATTTATTGGTTTTCCTCTCCGTTTAAAGCCTGTTTTTCCAAATTGTGCAGGAGACTGACCAAGCAAAGCAGAGTTTGTGTTATTGTGCAACACGTCCCATTCGTCTAAATTGATACCGTAGGGAATATCTGAAAGAAATAAATCAATACTTTCTTTTTCTAAAAATGCCAAACGTTCTAAACAATCAGCATTTGTAATTTTATTTAAATACTGAGCGTTCATAATGCTATTTTTAGGTTAATTGCTTTTTCAATTGTCTTAATTTTTGATTCAATTTTTTCAGATTTAATCAGTAATCTAATCGCTTCTTCTTTTGAAAGGTTACTGAATGATTCTATTTTCTGTTTCCAATAACTTATACCCTCATTTCCTATTTGTTTAGTCTTTTCAATTTCGAGTAATTTGTAGGTTTTCAAATCTTCCACTTTCTTTCCTACGATGGAAATCGTTGCTTCATCAATTGCACGCCAATAATTTTCAGAACTTTGAGAATCAGATTTAGAAATTTTTGAAAGTAAATTGCCAGTTTCCCAAAGTGGTTTCAGAGATTGATTATTGTGAAAATCCAGAAGGAAATGAAGATGTGTATATGAAATTAACGTTACGTTTTTCTCAATTGCTTGGGCGTAAATCTGACTTTTTGTAGTTGGGTATTGTGTTAAAGGAGCAGCAAGCATTGCATAGTTATTGCCTTGTTTCCAATTATCCAAAGCACTAACTTTAAAATCTTTCTGATTTTTTGCAGTACGACTTAATCTAAATGTTTTAGCGTCTCCTACTAACGTATATTCATCTGTTTGCCCAAATACATCAGCAGAATTTCCTCTTGCACCCAAAACCGAACTTTTTATTCCAAGATGATTTAAGGCTTTTGTCAATAGAATATCTGAAAATTTTGCCCAAATTTTTTCTTCTGAACTATCGTGGTCAAACATTTCAGGTAGGATTCCACATTCAATTATGTTTGAACCTAATTGTTCCCTTGAAAAGATAGAAAAATACTTGTCCAGTTGATCGAAAGCGTCTTTTTCTTTGGCAATTTTGAATATTAAATCAATCGTTTCTTTACGCATTTTACAAATTTTATTTACTTAACAAAAATATAATTTCCCAAAATAAGACTTTTACGCCACCACTTTCAAAGTTTCCTTCACCTGCTGAACTTTCATTTTAAGGCTCTCTAAATCCTCATCTACAACGGTTATATGCCCCATTTTACGGAAGGGTTTTGTGATTTTCTTTCCGTATAAAAATGGATAAACTCCTGATATTGAGAGCGTTTCGTTCATGCCTACGTATTTTGCTTCGCCCATGTAGCCATCTTCGCCCAAAAGGTTCACCATTGCTGCTTTTGAATGGGCAGTGGTGTCGCCCAATGGCAAACCTAAAACCGCCCGCAGGTGTTGCTCAAACTGGGAGGTATGATTTGCCCTGATGGTGTGATGTCCGCTGTTGTGCGTTCTTGGGGCTACTTCATTTATTAAAATCTTACCATCTTTTGTTAAGAACATTTCCACCGCCAATAAGCCAACAATTCCCAATTTTTCAGCCGTTTCAATGGCAATTGCTTTGGCTTTTTCGTGGATAGATTCCGATACTTCGGCGGGAGAAAAAAGGTATTCTACCAAATTATGAACGGGATGAAAAACGCATTCAACCGTTGGGAAAGTTTTGATCTCTCCTTGTTCGTTTCGGGCTACGATAACGGCAATTTCTTTATCAAAATCTATGGCTTTTTCTAAGAGACTTGGTTCGGAAAATGCCAAAGATAAATCTATTTCTGAACTCAATTTTTGTACGCCACGACCATCATAACCGCCTTTTCCTATTTTGTTAAAAGCGGGAAGAAAATCTATATTTGCTTGAATATCTGCCAAATTATCCGTCAAAATAAAATCGGATGTAGGAAGATTATTATCTTTATAAAATTGCTTCTGAATACGTTTATCTTGGATAATTTCCAAAACTTCGGGTTGAGGAAATACTTTTTTTCCCTCCGTTTGGAGTTTTTTGAGTGCATCGAGATTAACATTTTCAATCTCAATGGTAATCACCTCGCAATCTTGCCCGAACTGGTAAACCGTCTCAAAATCCTGAAAAGAACCCACCACAAATTCGGGAGCAATTTTTGCACAAGGAGCATCCGCATCTGGGTCAAGAATCTTGACGTGAATATCTAAATCTATGGCGGCTTGGAGCAACATTTTGCCCAATTGTCCACCACCTAATAAACCTAATTTTTTCATTATACTGTATTAATTTACCCAAAATTACGCTGAATTCTCTAAACCTTCTTAAATTTGCAAAATAGAATTAACCAGCGAGCTATTTTCGCTTCATAAATAAGATGAAAAAAGTATTAGATACACGTTTTTTGATAATTTCAGGAATGATTTTGTTAGCGGCAATTAGTCGGTTTTTGCCAATTGCATTACCTTCAATGGCCAATTTTTCTCCCGTGGGAACGATGGCATTGTTTGGCGGAGCCTATTTTGCGAAAAAACAATGGGCATTTATCGTTCCAATGATGGCTCTTTGGTTATCTAATTTAATATTAAATAACGTTTTTTACACAAAATATTATCCCACCTTTTCTTTTGGTTTTGAGTTAGCCGTTTTTGTAAGTTTTGCTCTTGTTGTAGTCATCGGAATTATACTTTTGAAGAGAGTAAACATTGTTAATCTATTGACAGCCAATATTTTAGGAACAATTGGATTTTTTCTAATTTCAAATTTTTTCGTATGGGTAGGAGGGACGATGTACCCACAAACGATGGAAGGGTTAGGAATGTGTTTCACAATGGGACTTCCATTCTTGAAAAATACCTTATTAAGTAATATTTTGTTTTCAGCCGTAATGTTTGGAACTTTTGAATATTTTAAAATTCAAGTGAAAGAATTAGCGGTTGTGCGTGTTTAAAAAAAATACCATTTAATAAAAAAGCCTGTGAATCTTAAAATTTACGGGCTTTTTTGTTCTTAATATTTAAACCACAAAATAACAAATTAAGTTAAAACGATAAATAAACTTACGAAACTATGCTCTTACAATCTAAAATTCTTTGGTGGCTATTTAACCTAAAAGCCGCTTCCACTAATTGTACGCCCGAAGCCCGAATAAACGGTTTCAAGAATAGAGGATATTTTTTTACGGTTTCTCAACCTGTGAAAATATCTTCCAAAATAAAAGAATGTTCTGGTATGGTTGCTACGGTAAAAGATTCAACCTTTTGGGTTCATAACGATGGAGGAAATAAAGCTGAATTATTTGAAATCGACAGGAAGGGAAAATTATTATCTATTTTATCACTTCCAAATACAAAAAACGTAGATTGGGAAGAAATCACTCGGGATGAAAAAGGAAATATTTACGTCGGTGATTTTGGGAATAATGCCAATAACCGCAAAGATTTGACAATCTATAAATTTCCAGAAAATCAACCCAATAAAATGGAGAAAATTACGTTTAACTACGCCAATCAAAAGCAATTTCCACCCACAAAAAGTGAATTAAATTATGATTGTGAAGCCTTTTTTGCCTTGGGTGACAGCCTATATTTATTCACGAAAAATCGAGGAAATAAGGCGGTTAGGATGTATGCTTTGCCAACCCAAGCGGGCAATTACTCCATCGTTCACAAGGGAGATATTTTTATCAAAACAATGGTAACGGGTGCGGCATTAAGTCCTGATAAAAAAAAATTTGCTTTACTGACTTACGGAAAAGTATTTTTATTTGGCATTGATAATCAACAAGTTGATTTCAAAAAACCAATTGATTGTTTTAAATTTGCTTATAAGCAATCGGAGGCAATTGTATTTATTTCCAATAAAGATTTAATGATTTCTAACGAGCAAGGTGAGTTATTTACGGTTTCAATGGAGAGATGAAAAAATATCTGAATTTAGATTCGTCAGATTAGAGGATTTTTAGGATTATTTCAAAATCCAATAAATCCTCCAATCCAATAAATCCAAATTCAGACAAAATAAACTTATAAAATTACTTCTGCCTAAAATATATCTGAATTGGCACGCCCGTAAAATCAAAATGTTCACGCATCTGGTTTTCTAAATAACGCTCATAACTCTCACGGATGTACTGCGGGAGATTCGAGAACATTACAAATGAAGGCGATTTTGTGGGTAATTGCGTCATGTATTTGATTTTGATGTACTTACCTTTCCATGCTGGCGGAGGATAATTCTCAATAACTTTTAGCATCACATCGTTCAATTTTGAAGTAGCAATCTTTCTGGTTTTGTTTTCATAAACCTCCAAAATTTTCTCTACGGCTTGAAAAATACGCTGCTTTTCTTTTACCGAAGCAAAAATAATCGGCATATAATTAATTGGAGCCATGCAATTACGAATCGCATCTTCCAAATTCTTAGAAGTCATCGCATCTTTTTCGACCAAATCCCACTTATTAATCATTAATACAATTCCCTTTTTCGCCCGGTCAGCCATTGAAACAATATTCATGTCCTGCGACTGCAAACCCGTCTGAATATCAATGGTAGTGGCATCAACCAAAATCACCGCAATATCACATTCTTCCATCGCCTTAATTGTCCGCAAGAAAGAATAATATTCAATATTATCTTCCATTTTTGCTTTGCGACGAATTCCAGCGGTATCAGTAATGATAAAATCCTTGCCGTACATGTTGTAATGGTTGTCGATGGCATCACGAGTGGTGCCGGCAATGTCCGTTACAATACTTCTTTCTTTACCCAAAAGGGCATTCAAAAAAGATGATTTTCCTACGTTTGGCTTACCTAAAATCGCAATTTTAGGAATTCCTGCCGTTGGATTTTCGTAAGGTTCATCGGGAAAATGACTTACTACGGCATCCAATAAATCACCCGTTCCCGAACCGCTTTCTGCCGCAATGGCGAATGGGTCGCCCATGCCTAATTCATAAAACTCAACGGCTTCCATGCCTTTTTCGTAGGTATCGGCTTTGTTAGCAACGATATAAACGGGTTTTTTTGACTTTCGAAGCACTTTTGCAAAGTCTTTGTCCAAGTCTGTTACGCCCGTTGAACAATCTACCACGAAAAGACAAACGTCCGACTCAGAAATAGCCATCTCAACTTGCTCACGAATTGCCCCTTCAAAAACATCATCCGACCCGTGAACGTAGCCGCCCGTGTCGATGATGGTGAAAAATTTACCAATCCACTCGCCGTATCCGTAATGGCGGTCTCTTGTAACGCCCGAGACGTTGTCCATGATTGCCTTTTTCTGTTCGATAAGGCGATTAAAAAGCGTTGATTTACCCACGTTTGGGCGACCAACAATTGCAACAATATTTGACATTTTACTGGTTTTGTGAGCTGTTTCCTGCGAACTATGAATTGATTAAATAACTGAATATCAGCGTTTTAATTTAGGTTTGCAAGCACCTCAATTTTGAATAATATACTTTTAAGGTAGGGGTAGAAGAGTTGTAATTTGATAATATTTTATTTTTCAACACTTTTCAGTAATTGAGTTGATAATTCAGTTTTTAAAGATTGTATACCATTTTCAACCTTAGAAAATTTTGAATCTACAATTTTGAGTAAATCCTCTATTTGTGCTTGTTTTTCTCTAATTTGATCTTTCAATTCGGAGGCTTTCTGTCGTTTTTCTTGTAAGTTCATAAGCGATTGTCGTTAATGAGTTTAATCATAAAATTGCAATGGTCAGTATCTAATTCTAAATTTTCCAAACGGTCAAGTAATCTTCTATGGGCTTGCTTTTGGCGTTTTTCCATACCTTTCAAGATATAATAATCAGGTTCATCATCTAATCTTAATCTTTCTAATTCTTTAAACGTTTTGTCAACTTCGTATAAAAATAATTCGATTTTTAAAATCATCTCAACTACATCTAATGATTCTATTTCAAGTGATTCTTTCCAAGTTTGATAATACTCTTTACTTTGCATTTATTATGAATAGTTTAACATTTTAGTTTTAAATCAGTTTTACATTTTTTACTCATACTGTTCTCTTTTTCTTTGTGTATAATGGAAGTAGGAATGATTTTACCATGCAATTTTATTTTCACTAACAAGCTACCTTTGTCCGAGTTATTCATAAAAACACTAATGAAGGAGAAAGGCTTTTCAAGACAGTGTATTGAAAAAGGCAACGACGATTAAGAAAGGAATTATTATCCAAAGTATTTGCCAGATTTTTCCCATTTCCTTCATAGTAAATGAAAAAATTGCTTGTACAATCCCAATTAAGCATAATAAGTAAAATAAGTATGTTGACCATTCTTTGTACAAGTACATCTTGATATTCAGAACAATTCCAACCATAATCAATGATAATCCGAAGTATCTAAGTATCAAATTTTTATTTTTCATAATCAATTTACAATTTATTTCAAATATTCCAAAACATACATCACTCCCCACCATACCCAAACATCCGTAATTTCTGTTGTTTTGACCGCCAATCGGGTTCTACTTTGATAAATTGCTCTAAGAAAACCTTTTTGCCAAAGAATTTTTCCATTGCCTCACGGGCTTGAATGCCCACTTTTTTGATAGATTCACCTTTATGTCCAATCAAAATGGCTCTTTGCGTTACTCTTTCTACGTAGATTTCAGCCGAAATTCTGATGATGTTTTCTTCCTCTTTAAATGCTGCAATTGACACTTCGCACGAATACGGAACTTCCTTCTTATAATTCAAAAATATTTTCTCTCTAATGATTTCCGAAGCAAAAAAGCGTTCGGGTTTGTCAGTTAATTCTTCTTTATCGAAATAGGGTGGATGGTCGGGTAAATGCTCTACGATTGAATCAAAAATTGACCTTGTATTTTGCTCTTTCAATGCCGAGATAGGAATAATATCTTGTGTTGGGAAACGTTCACGCCAATGAGCAATTTTCTCGGCGATTTGTTCCTCCGTGGCTAAATCTATCTTATTTATCAACAATAAAACCGGAATATGGTCAATCCGTGCGAGTTTGTCAATAACATCATCTTCATCGTATTTTTCAAAAATATCCGTTACAAAAAGAATCACATCGGCATCCTCCAAAGAAGCATGAACGAAGGTCATCATTGATTTATGTAACTCATATTTAGGCAGAATAATTCCAGGGGTATCTGAGTAAACTAACTGGAAATCAGTACCCTTATGATTTCCATTCAGAATTCCCATGATGCGGTGGCGAGTGGTTTGAGCCTTTGAGGTAATGATACTGAGACGTTCACCCACCAAGACATTCATCAACGTTGATTTGCCCACGTTGGGTTTGCCTACGATGCTTACAAAGCCAGCTTTATGATTGATTTGTTCCATTGTGTTTGTAATTCGGGTGCAAAGGTACGACAATGTTTTTGAATGGAATAATTGAGACGGAGATACTGGAAGGATGGTAAGATTTTGGGCATAAAAAGACCTCCGAATTTTGGATTTAGAGGTTGGGTTTCAGATAAACAAAAAGAGCCTGATTTTTGGTCAGGCTCTATGATGTAAATTTTTAAATATTACAAAACCACAAACTCAACTCGCCTATTTTCTGTCTATTTTCTTCGGTATTGTTGGCTGAAATTGGGTCGAGTGAACCCCTTTGCTGTTCAGAATCTTTAAAATCTTCGGCAATACATTTAACCGTATAATTTCCTAAATTGGGTAATTCTCCTTTGGCTTTTCCTTCGGTATTGGCTTTTAATTCCAAGATTTTACTTCTTTTTACGTCCAAAACTTGAAAAATTGCGTTCGGAAATGCGTTTCAAATTCATCTAAAATTTTAGCAGATTTTCCGTCAGCATCTATTTGAGGCACTTTTTTGTAGTCATTCACAAATATCCCGTACTGACTGGTTTGGTAAATTAGCGTTTTACCGTCCGCCGTAATGGAAGGAGCGTATTCAATATAATCAGCACTGTTGATTGGATTGGGCAATCTTTTGTGGTTTTGAGCCAAAAAAGTGTTGTCCAATTCTAAGAATAAAGTGAGAAGAATGAGAGACTGTTTTCTATTATCGGGCGGCGTTCCGCTTTACGCAATTTAAACAGCGAGGTATTTGGGAGAATATTCTTGATGCCGTTGTGGTAAATGAACGAAAACGACAAGAAGACAAGATACGCCAAGTTTGTTAGCTATTGATAGTCAGAGTGTTAAGAAATTCCAGTTTACAAATGAAGAAAATGGGATTGATGGGGGGGGAGCGTAAATGGACGAAAAAGAACTATACTTGTTGATACACTCGGTCTTCCTTGGTCAATAAAAGTAACCGCCGCTAATATTTCAGATAATCAAGCGGGTATTTTAGCCGTTGATTTACTCAATGGGAAAGTGCCAAGATTAAAAAAATAACAGCTGATATGGGTTATAAAATTGCTTTCAAAGAACACATTGAATCTACTGTTTAAAAAACTTTAAATTGTTGGATAAAGTCTTGTTAGTTTAATTCTTGCATCATCGTTTTTGAATTGCCAATACAGCAGGGGTCGCCACAGGTAGTTGGTGACGACCACGCCGCCGAAGCGCCGGCCGGTGAATGGCCAGGGACCGTTCTCGATGTCGGCCAGCACCGCCTGGCCGA